>JBEHXD010000559.1:0-4062 GCA_048498875.1 Verrucomicrobiota bacterium | reverse complement strand
GGCCTGATGAATCAGGCGCGGGCGATCGTCAAACGCGTCCCTACTCTTTCACCGTCCACTTGAAGACGAGCGTCGAAAGACCGGGGAGTGTCAGGCTGAGCGATTGCTCATAACCATCCGCGAGCGCGGTGCTCGACTGGCGTCCGCCATGGTTGCCGAAACCGGTGCCGCCGTAGTACTGGGAATTCGTGTTGAGCACCTCGGTCCAATAACCGTGGTAGGGCACGCCGACGTTGTAGCGCGTGCGGGTCATCGGCGTGAAATTACTGACGACGAGATAGGCGACTTTCTGCGCGTCGTCCATGCGGAGGAAACTGATCACGCTGTGATCGCCGTCCGTGCAATTGACCCAGCGAAACCCGCTCGGGCGGAAATCATTTGAGCTGAGCACGGGATCGCCCGCATAGAGGCGGTTCAAGTCGCGCACGAGCTGGCTCAGTCCGGCGTGTTCGGGCTGTTGCAGCAGGCCCCAGTCGAGACTGGCGTCATGATTCCATTCGCCGCGCTGGCCGAATTCGCTGCCCATGAAGAGCAGTTTTTTGCCGGGATAGAGCCAGATGTAGCCGTAAAGGCTGCGCAGGTTCGCGGCTTTGTCCGAAAGGCTTCCCGCCGCCATTTTTCCGAGCATCGAACTCTTCAGGTGCACGACCTCGTCGTGGGAATAAACGGAGATGAAGTTCTCCGAGTACTGATAGATCATCCCGAACGTCAGCTTGTCGTGTGACCACTTGCGGTGGATCGGGTCCTTTTGGAAATAGCTGAGCGTGTCATGCATCATGCCCATGTTCCACTTGAAGTCGAAACCGAGGCCACCGTCTTTCGTCGGGCGACTCACCATCGGGTAAGCAGTCGACTCCTCGGCGATCATCAACGCGCCGGGATAGTAGTGATGCACGAGATCATTCGCCTGTTTCAGGAACGAAATCGCCTCGAGATTCTCGCGTCCGCCGTATTGGTTGGGAATCCACTCACCTGCCTTGCGTGAGTAGTCCAGATAAAGCATCGACGCCACCGCGTCCACGCGCAGGCCGTCGATGTGATAGCGGTCCAGCCACGAAAGCGCGCTGCCGATCAGGAAACAGCGGACCTCGTGCCGGCCATAGTTGAAGATCAGCGTGCCCCAGTCCATGTGCGCACCGAGCCGCGGATCGGCGTGCTCGTACAGGTGCGATCCATCAAACTCCGCCAAGGCAAAACTGTCGCGGGGGAAATGCGCCGGCACCCAGTCGACAATGATGCCGATGCCGCGCCGGTGAAGGTGGTCGACGAAAAACTGAAAATCCTCCGGTGTCCCCCAGCGGTGCGTGGGCGCAAAGTAACCTGACACCTGGTAGCCCCACGAACCGGTGTAGGGAAATTCGCTGACCGGCATCACTTCGATGTGGGTGAAGCCCATCTCGACCACGTAATCGGCCAGCAGCGGGGCGAGTTCGCGGTACGACAGCGGCCGGTCCGCCTCCGCGTTGTTCCGGCGCCACGAGCCCAAGTGGACCTCGTAGATGGAAATCGGGCGGTCAATTTTTCCGGCGAGACTCTTCCGCTTTTCCATCCAGTCGTGATCACCCCACTTGTAACCGTCCGTGCTCTTGATGATCGCGGCATTATTCGGCGGCGCTTCGAAATACGTCCCGTAGGGATCGGTTTTCATCCGCATGTGGCCCTGTTGATCCCAGATGGCGAACTTGTAGATTTCGCCCTCGTGCAGATCGGGCACAAACAGCTCCCACACACCCGAATTGCCCAGCGGACGCATCGGGTGATAGCGCGGGTCCCAGCCGTTGAAATTCCCCACGAGTGAAACCCGCGATGCCGCCGGTGCCCACACCGCGAACGCCACTCCAGGCACGTCCCCCATCCGGCGCACGTGCGCCCCGAGCTTTTCATAAACACGGTGTTCGTTGCCCTCGTTGAAGAGGTAAAGATCCTGCGCCGACAGCGACGGCAGGAACGAATACGCGTTATAGACCTGGTGAATATCGCCCCAGGAGGTCTCGTAGCGGATCTGATAGCGGAAAACTTTTTTGCCCGGGATGAAGAGCTCGAAAAATCCCTCCACGGCCAAAAGCTCCATCGCGTAAGCCGGCGTGTTGGGCGCGTCGAGTTCGACGACCGAACACTTGACCGCACCCCGCACGAAGGCCCGGACCACCACGCCTTCCTTTCCCTTGAGCGTCAGCGGGTGCATGCCCAGCCAGCCGTGGGGATTGGCCTGGTGATTGCCTAAAAACGCGTTCAGCTCGTTAGCGGGAATGATCACGGGACTTGGGCTTGGGTTAAAACCGCCACAATAACTTCACCGGAAGCCACGAACCGGCAACAGGGAAACCGGTCGCGCGGCGAGGATCGGGATGACGAAGGAAATGGCACAGGTGGGAATCGCTGGTTTGCAAGAACTGTGCCGAGGTCTTAATCCGCGTCTAGCCGAAACGGAACAATCGCTTGCGCTGGCGGTAATGAAAGGGGAATCTCATTGCGCCAGTCGCCCCCGCACTCCACTTCAGACCTATGCTTTTGGCCCGCGTTTCCCGCTTTTTTCTCCTTTCCGGCACGGCATTCTGCCTGTTCGCAATTGTGGCGCGTGCACAGCCGGTCCAGCCAAAAATCACCGCCCAAAAGGACGCCGAGTACGATTTCAACACCGGCGAAGCCATTTTCCGCAACAATGCCCGTCTGGTGTACGGTGACATTCTGATGACGGCGGACGAAATCCGCTATAACCAGAAAACCGGCGTGGTGAGTGCCACCGGCAACTTTGTGCTGACGTATGGGAAACGCCGCATGCTCGCCGACACTGGCACGTATAACGTGCAAACCAAAGCCATTCACGTCCAGAACCTTCGCCTCGGGGAATTTCCCGTCTATCTTTCCGGGGATACCGTGGACGGCACCCTGGATGAAATGGTGTTTACGAACGCCACCGTCTTCTTCCGTGAGAACGCCAGTTATACACCTTCCTTTCACGCTAAAAAACTCACCTACGCCAAGGGCAAGATCGTACGCGCGGACGGATTGAGCCTCGGGCTTTTGGGCAGTCACTTCCTTTCGCTCAACAGCTTCGAACAGGCGCTGGACTCGAGTTTCATTTCGTACATGAGCGCGCGAGTGGGTTACCGCGGCAACCTGGGCGTGCTGGCCGAATTGGGACTGCATATTCCGGTCGCTCCCGGCCTGAAACTGGGCGGCGATCTCGGTTTGTATTCGTCGCGCGGCGTGATGGCCGGACCGTCGGGAACCTACCACGTGCAAAATGCGGAGGGCTCGGTCGACGGTTATTTCAAATCCGGTTTCATCAGCGACAGTGGCGACCGCAAGACGGACATCCTCGGCCATACCGTTTCGCGCGACCGCTCATTTATCGAATGGGAACACCAGCAGACGTTCGGCGAGCATTTCACGCTTAACGGCAAATATAATTACTGGAGCGACTCTGAAATTCTCCGCGACTTCCGCCACAAGGATTTTGAACCCGTCCAGCAACCCGACTCCTTCCTCGAAGCCGCCTACACCGACAACAATTACGTCATCAGCGCCTTTGGCCGGGTAAATCCAAACCACTACTTCCAGATGCAGGAACGCCTGCCGGAAGTCCGTTTCGATCTGCTGCCTTATGCGACGCCCGGTGGCTTCTATCACCGCATGAATGCCAGCGCTGCCGTACTCGAAGCGGACGCTTTCGCCACGAGTCCGCGTTTCCACACGAACCGCTTTGACGCCTATTATGGAATCGAGCGTCCGATCGCGCCGACGCCCTGGTTTGCCTTCACGCCCGTCGCTGGTGCGCGCATCACGCACTATACCGACGCAATCGGCGGCAAGGACACTTACACGCGCACGCTGGGCGAGATCGGTTTCGATACCCACCTGATCAGCAGCGGCACTTTCAACTACAAAAACGAAGTCTGGGAAATCAACGGACTCCGCCACCTCTTCGAGCCCGTGCTTTCCTATCGCTACGCCCCCGAGGCCGGCGGCACCAAAGCCGTATTTCCAGCCGATCAGCTCGCCCAGCGTGCCTGCCACCAGCGGAGCAAGGGCCGCGCCAATGTTGACGCCGACATAATA
>JBEHXD010000558.1:0-4069 GCA_048498875.1 Verrucomicrobiota bacterium | reverse complement strand
TTCCGGCCCGCGAAAAAAAAGGCCGCCGCCGCATACTGTGAGCGGCGGCAGGTTTAAGCGCGGATCAAGGATAGTCGTTGCCGGGGTGGCCGGGGTCGACGGCTCCGGCTTGCTGAATCCGCGATAGGGAAACGTGCAGGCTGCTCAACCGGTCGTGGTCGCGCCATCGGCGGAGAGCAACCCGCTCTGGACAAGGTCCCAGCTCAGGGTTTGGACGGCGTCCAGATTGATCGGATAGTAGGGCCGGTTGATCGTGGATGAGATCACCCCGGGCTGCCAGAGGGTGTCCTTGTAGACGCCGATCTGGCGCTCGCCTTGCGGCGTTTTGAGCGTGGCGGCAAACGTGCAGGATAGTTCGCCGTCGCTCGTGATCCGCCAGTCGGTGACGTCGACCCGCAGCAGGTGGGGAAGCTTGGCGGGATCCTCCATCGGCAGCAGCTCCGCCATCGGCAGCGAGACGCCCCGGCTCGCGAGGGCGCTGCGCAGGCTGCTGGCGAAGAGCTCGGGGAATCGGTGGTCGTAGGACGACTTCCAGTTGTAGGGAGTATGAACGTAGAGCTTGAGGACGGGCGGCTGGCCGGCGTCAGCCGAGAAGCCGGGCGCGGCGAAGAGACCGAAAGCAAACAGCAGCGCGCAGGCGCGGAGCAGGATTGCGGTTTTCATGGCGCAAAAGGCAATGGGCCAAGGGTGAGGTTGAAACGATGGGCCGCGCGCCTCAGGCGACGCGCATCTCGATCTTGCGGGGCTGGGCCGCTTCGACCTTGGCGACGGCGATGGTGAGCACGCCATCCTTGAAGTTCGCGGCGATGTTTTCCGGGTCCACGTCGTCGGGCAGCTCGAAGCTGCGGAAAAAAGCGCCGTGGGTGCGCTCGATGCGGTGCACGCGGCGGATGCGCAGGTCCTTTTCGACGCGGCGCTCGCCGGCGAGAGTGAGCACGCCGTTTTCGAACTGGACGGTGACGTCTTCCTTTTTCACCTCGGGGAGTTCGGCCTTGAAGAGGTAGTTTTTCTCGTCCTCGAAGACATCGACGACCGGCGTCCAGGCCTCCGGGGAGGGCATGGCGGCCGTGTCGGGATGAGAGGCGCCGTTAACCAGCGTCTCCATCTGACGCTGCATGGTGGTGAGTTCGTTGAACGGATTCCAGCGGATCAACGGATTCATGACTAGACGGGGATTTGAGTGGCCAGGCGGATAGGGAGATTTCTCGGGTGACCGGCACCGCCTGATCTCCGGCCATCCGAAGTTGAGAGGTTCCCCGGCGGAAGCGCCGGGCGGGTGGGATCTCAGCAAAAACCGTTCCGATGCCGCGCGATTTGCAAAGGGCGATTTCGTCGGAAATTACGAAAATGCGCGGTGGAAAAGCGGTGTGTCAGCGTGACATTTGGTCACGTCGCGGCGGGTTTTGGCGTCTCAACTCGCGGACGAGCGGAGGGGAAAAGGGGATGGTTCAGCTCCCGCGGCCTGAGGGAAGTGGTGAATACGCTCGCGAAAGCCGCGCTTTAGGGCACGTTCAGCCGGATGAACCGCCCAGCCGCCGAAGCGCCGCAGGATACCGTTGCCCGCCGTATTCTCATCGCGGACGATCATCCCTTCATCCGCACGTCGGTCCGGGCGGTCTTGGAAACGATGGAGGCGGTGCAGATCGTCGCCGAGGCGACGGATGGCGAGGAGGCGTTGGAAAAGATCGTGCGGCTCGCGCCCGACGTGGCGTTGATCGATCTCTCGATGCCGCGGCTGACCGGGATCGAAGTCCTCCAGCGGCTGGGGGAGGCGCGGGTGACGCGGATCATTGTGCTGACCGGCTTCGAAGACGAAGCGCATATCCGCGGCCTCTTCGCCGCCGGAGCCGATGGGTACCTGCCGAAAACCGCGACGCCAGCCGAATTGACCGCGGCCGTCGAGGCCGTCTCCAGCGGGGAAAAGTATGTCCACTCCCGCGCGTTTCAGGCGCTGAGCGAGGCGGCGGATGCGCCGCCGGAGCGCGAGCCGGTTTGAAGGGGCGGCGGTAAGAGCGTGTACGCGAACGCTCAAGTGCGCTCGACCAGGGCCGAGTCGCTCACGTGGTTCTGGCGCGACTTCAACCCGGCAAGAACCCGGCAAAGCTACGAGATGAAAGCGGCGGAAAACGCGAAGCCCGAGTTCCGCGGCCGCATCAGGTATCGCGAGGCGTGGTAGAGCCGGTCTCGAGGTTATGAGAGAACTCACGGCACGCTTGTCCGCCGTACATTTTGTCAAGAATCAAGGGCCTGTTGCCCAAACCAACCTGAATGAAAATGGAGGCTTATTGCGCTCGATTTCGAGGTGCTCAGCGAGACTCGCGCTCAAATATTGATCTACGGCTGGCCTTTTTTTACACGTTTCAGCTCAACCCGATTTGAGCAACAGGCCCTCAAGACATGACCCCTTTGTGTGTGTGCTTTGTGCGGGCCGGCCCCGCCGCGCTTTTTTGGCTGCAAACCGCGAAGTTTGGGTCCCCTTTCCTGTCTGACCCTTCCCCTTGGTTCCACGCAGAAGGGGTGTTCGAGGGTGCTTAAATTTTTGAAATCTTGTCCGGTTTTTCTGTGGGTGCCGCTAGTAGAGTAGAAACCAGATGATCGACGACGCCACCCTCCTCACGCGTTACGCCCAAAATCGCTCGGAGGAAGCGTTTGCCGAATTGGTGCGGCGACACCTAACCTTGGTTTATTCCTCCGCGCTGCGACGCACCGATGGCGACGCGCATCGCGCTCAAGATGTGGCGCAAATCGTTTTTACCGGGCTGGCGCGCGACGCTGCGACGCTGAGCCGACACCCTGCTCTCATCCGCTGGCTTTATACCGCAACGCGAAATGCAGCGATCGACTTGCTGCGCACCGAGCGGCGGCGGCGGAGCCGCGAAGAAACAGCTCACGCCATGGAGGACATCACATCGTCTCCTGAAATCCCAGCCGATTGGGAGCAGCTCCGGCCGGTACTGGACGACGTCATGGAAGAACTCGAAGACCGGGATCGTGAGGCCGTGCTCTTGCGCTTCTTTGAGGACCAGCCGTTCGCGTCGATTGCTACCGCTCTGCGTCTCAGTGAAGACGCAGCCCGTAAGCGGGTCGATCGCGCACTCGACAAACTCGGTGCGCTTCTGCAACGGCGCGGCATCGCGTCGACCGGTGGCGCGCTCGCCGTGTTGCTGGCAAACGAAGTGGCAGTCGCAGCGCCGGGGGGCCTCGCCGCTTCGATCACGTCCGTCGCAATGGCCGGTGCGGGCGCGGCAGCAGGGGCAGGCGCAGCGGGAACCGCGGGAATTTTTATCATGAGCACTGCTAAAATCGTTGCGGGAATCACGGCGGTGGTGGCGTTGGCCGCCATCGGCATCGCGCTTTATGAATCGAAAGCCTCACGCGAATCCCAATCGACCGCCGCCGTGCTCCGGATGGAGCGCGATCAGTTGCAGGCCCGGTTGAGTGCAATCGAGGGACGCGTACAACAGGCGGACGGCACACTCGTCGCGACGCAAAAGGCCGCGTCGCCCCCGGCCAACGCACCCGCACCGACCGCCAAGGCAGCGTCGAGCCAAGGGGAGTGGGCCGGCAAAACCGAGCAACTGGTGGAGCATATGGTCAGCCAGGTGCTCGATGAAAGTTGCAACGATTTTTTCACGCGGAACCCGGTGGATGCCGCTACACGCAAAAAAGCGATAAAGGTCCTGGTCGACGAAACGCTCGCCGGAATGGATATCGGCACACTCAGCGTGCGAGAGGGAGGATTAAGCCCGGAAGCCATCTCCCAGCTTCTGGCGGCTGGGCGGTCCAAAACCGCGGAGCAGCTGAAAGCGATTCTCGGCGTCGAACGAGGAACGGCTTTCCTCGAATTCATCGCGACGAGAGAAGCCCAAGCCGAAGCCGCAAAAGCCCACGGGAATCGCTGACGTTGGGACGTGAGCCGGACTCACATGCCCCTTCGGCCTGCACCCAAAATGCGGCGAGCTCGGAACGATGAAGGGGGCAGGCTGGGCTTGCCCCGATTTCTCGGACAGTGAGTTGGGGTACTTTAGTTTAGGTTGGATTCAAAGTTTCAGGGGCTGGTGAAGCCAAG
>JBEHXD010000557.1:0-4075 GCA_048498875.1 Verrucomicrobiota bacterium | reverse complement strand
GCGATTTGCAGCCGCCTTTTTCTGCACCCACGGCCGGTGCCGCCACGATGGAAGCGAATACGCGCTTTAGGGTAGAGGGTTCTCCTATGTCGCTCCAGTTCGAGGCGCTCCGCGGCCTCGATCAAATTCCGGAGCTGGAGAATTTCGCTCTCCTCAAGAAGGAGAATCGTCTCCACGAGATCCATTTCTCCATCTTGCACAATTACGTAAGTATTGGAAGGACAAATATTTGATTGACATGTCTAGCGGATTTCAGGAGTTCCGGCAGACATCCTGTGCTCTCCAGCTGATCTCCAGCTGATCTCCAGTGACCACGCGACCTGTCTCCGGATTCAATTCTCGACTTTCTGGCCGCTGATTTCGGGGACGCCACATCTACCGATTTCAGTTGATACTAATAATGAAATCATTGCGCGAGCTTACTACGTATTGAGCCGTCTCCTAATTTAGTTCGCCGCATGCGAATGCCTGAATCTTAGGTCATTCTGCCGGGACATGCAGAATACACATGCGGGGAATTGACTTTGGAGACGCATTTGAATTAAAATAGGAGACGTCTTCAAAATCGCTTACCCCAAAGGTTGCTCTGCTGAATACCCATCCGGAATGGTAGTTGTGACACTAGGGAGATCGTAATCTAGCGGACATAAATCGTTTGAGACGACGTTCGCGTCGGCTTCAATCCGAAGCACGACTGACGCCGCCCCTCTCGACGGCCTTTCGGCCGTCAATTCACTTGGCGCGTTTCGCCTGCGTGGCCCACATGCGGGCACGTGACACTTCTTCGAGGGCGCCCATCAAGCGCTCACAATTCTGCGCCCATAAACGCAGCTATGCCACAAAAGCAGTCGGCAAAAAACTGGACCGTTGAAGTGGGGCCGCGCGTGTTTGCGCGGCTCAAAGATAAGCGCAAACAGCTGGTCGCCCTCCAGGACGCAGCCGAATGTCGCGAGGGAGATCTGCTCGTCGTCTCGATGCTGCCCGGTGGAACGAAGCCAAACTCACGGCCAACATCTACACCGACATGGCCCAACTCCCCGCTTTTGCGGCAGTAAGTGCTCTGGCGTGGAACGGAAAACCGCTGCAAGTGGCATCGGCAGAGGCATGCGAGGAAACTTCGAGCGTCGAGGCATACACAGTGGTTGACCCACAAAATTCTGTCTCGGACGGTCAAAAGCAGGCACGGAATTCCCAAAGCGAAAAGTTGGAGCAGCAAGGCGCCTCTTCTGTAACTTCAACAATGGCGCGGGTTTTGGCGGAGTTTGTCTCGCGACGACCCAAATTGCCACGGAGGCAATTGGGTGCAGGGGCTGGATTTGAACCAGCAACCTTCAGGTTATGAGCCTGCACTTAATGTGCTTCGGAATCGTTGGTTAGGATCTTTTCTGGCCAACTACGTCTGAAACTACGTCTACCGCGATTTCGGGAGTCTCACTCCGTTGCTCTGGGTTTCACAGGGTCGCATTAACCTTGAAACAACGGAGGAAGTCATGGCCTTGGAATTACAACGCGGTAGAAGCAAATGGTGGTATGGGCGGGTCGAAGTAAACGGTCGAAAAATCGGCAAGAATCTTGGCGTGGAAGTAAAGGGAGTCATCCCGGCTTCCCTCGCCGACCAAGGGGATCTCGCGTTTGAGCGATCCCGTGCCAAGGCGCAGGCGGCGCTCGAAAAGCTCCAGTTGGACCTCAAAAAGCGCAGCACGGCGGAAGAGCTGGTCCAAACGATTCACGAGATTCGGACCGGGACGCGGGTCGGATCGATTCCTTTGTCCGATGCGGGTGCCCGCTGGAAAGCGCTACCTCGTCGTCGGTCTCTTAGCCCGCGCTATGTCTCACAAGCCGAGAGTTGGATGGCCGATTTCGTCTCCTTCCTCGGCACCCATCATCCGGCAGTCCGGGAGATGGCGGACGTGCAACCAAGCATGGCCCGCGCATATTTCGCCAAAGTCGAGGCTCGGGGCGTTGCAGGCAAAACCTACAACAACACGCTGATTTTCCTGCGCTCCTGCTTTGAAGCATTGAAGGACGAGGCGGGCATCCCGAAAAACCCCTTCCTTGGGCTGCCCACCAAAGAGGAGGACACGGTGTTCCGGAAGCCTTACTCCGAGGAAGACCTAGCGGAGATTGTTAAGGCCGCAAAGGGCGATCCTTTCATTTACCCGGTTGTCGTTGCCTCGCTTTGCACCGCAATGCGTCGCGGCGACTGCTGCTTGCTTCTCAAGACCGCTGTCGATTTGCCGGCGCGCTTCGTGAAGGTCAAAACCTCAAAGACGGGCGAGCTGGTCCAAATTCCAATTTTTCCGCTGCTGCAAGAGGTCCTCACGAAGCTGGAACCCAACGACAGCCCCTACGTGTTTCCAGAACAGGCGACGAAGTATCAGACGAACCCCGACAACATCACATATCGTTTCAAAAAGGTTATGCGCGCGGCGGGTTTCCTGGACCTTGATGAGGATGCTACTCCGGAGGAAAAAGCACAGAACCGAGGTGAGACGCAGCAAGCCCGCGCAAGGGGACTTCGCAAGGCTTCGGTCCGCGATTTCCACTCGTTCCGTGTAACCTGGGTGACGTTGGCGCTAACGGCTGGCGTGCCCCTTGAAATTGTTCGCAAGGTCACGGGCCATCGAACGGCGGGGATCGTTATGAAGCACTATTTCCAGCCGGGCCGTGAAGAATTCCGCCGCACGCTGACGAACAAACTCCCACTGATCTTGGGCGGTGGCGGCGGACCTAAGGCGCTCGATCACCAGGAACTGGCCATGCACCTCAAAGCGATGAAGCCGAAAACGTGGAAACAAATCCGGGATGAACTGCTCGCCCGAATCGCGGAGGAATCGGGTAAACTCCGTTCTGCTGTTCCTGCTGCTTAGACGTAATGTAGATTGCCGGACGTAATTACGCGACGTATTGAGACGGCAATGCCTCGTCTCTACTCCTACACGATCCCCTACGATGATGGCGCGGCCCCAAACCCATTTCGCGGGCTCTGCACCCTCGCCATCTGCAAACCGCAGATTCGACGGAAGGCTGTCGCCGGCGATTGGGTGGTCGGCCTTGGCTCCAAGAATGCTCCGAGCGGGAACTTGGCCGGACGGATGGTCTATGCCATGCGTGTCGATCAGGTGCTGTCGCTACGCGACTATGACCGTTTAGCGCCGACGCACTGGCCGACTCGTGTTCCAAACCTGAAGAGCCTGGTAATCCCGGACAGGTTAGGTGACTGCATCTATGATTTCTCTGGCGGTGCGCCGGTGCAGCGTCCCGGTGTGCACGGCCCCAATAACATGAAGACTGACCTTGGCGGCCTGAACGTTCTTCTGTCGCGGCACTACTTTTACTTCGGGCAAAATGCGATCCCTCTACCCACCGCGCTACGCGGATTGATTCATCAGACACAAGGCGCCAAGGTAATAGCTAACGCGGCGCTGCTGGTGCCCTTTTTGGCGTGGATTGGTTCTCTCGGCCTCGAACCCAATCATCTCTACGGCTGGCCTGATGGGGTGCCAGATTGGGCCACCGCGCCTACGAGTGGCTGCTCTGCTCGGTGCTGAATTCATTCCGGTTCGCTACGGTGGCCACGAGGAAACACACGCCGCGCAAAAAACCGCCCCGAAGTTTCCCTCGGGGCGGCTGGCCAGTGTGATTCGTAGTCGGATACGGACAACAGAAGTCAAAGTATCATCACGGCGGCAGCGCCGTTCGCAGCATGAGGCTGGCTCGTCAAAAAAGGCCTCACAAGAGGCCCGCGGCGCGGAAGGAATAATGCCCGACGCCTTGCGGGTCGGCTTGCTTGTCGCCGACGATGACGTGGTCGGTGAGTTCGATGTCGATGATCTTGGCGGCTTCTCGGAGCACGCGCGTGATCTGAACGTCGGCCGCGCTGGGAGCCGGGTCGCCGGAGGGATGGTTGTGTGCGACGACCAACGCCGTGGCTCCCGCCAAGATCGCTCCGCGGAACACTTCGCGTGGGGCCGCCAACGTGGATGTTGCTGTGCCCAACGTGACGAGGTGCCGGCCCAGGGGGTGATTCTTGCGGTCAAGATACACGCAGTAGAACGCCTCCTGCATGGGGTTC
>JBEHXD010000556.1:0-4083 GCA_048498875.1 Verrucomicrobiota bacterium | reverse complement strand
AGGTGATCGATGGCCGGACGATGTCCGAGCACGTGCGCTTCTCGATCGCGCACTGGCATGCGTTCCGCGGCACCGGCTCCGACCAGTTCGGTCCGGGCACCATCCAGCGGCCATGGGAAAAAGGCACGGATCCGGTGTCGGTGGCCAAAGTGCGCATGGATGCGGCTTTTGAGTTCTTCCAGAAAATCCGCGCCCCGTTCTGGTGCTTTCACGACCGCGACATCGCGCCGGAAGGCCACACGCTCGCCGAGTCGAACCGCCATCTCGACAAGATTGTCGCCCACGCCAAGGCGCTGCAGAAAGCCACGGGTGTCAAGTTGCTCTGGGGTACGGCCAATCTCTTTTCGAATCCGCGCTACATGTGCGGCGCCTCGACGAATCCCGATGCGCACGTTTTTGCCTACGCCGCGGCGCAGGTGAAAAAGGCGATGGATGCGACAGTGGCGCTCGGCGGCGAAAACTACGTCTTTTGGGGCGGTCGCGAAGGCTACGAGACGCTGCTCAACACGAATCTAAAGCGCGAACAGGATCACCTCGCGGCGTTTCTCCACATGGCGGTCGATTACGCGAAGAGCATCGGCTTCAAGGGCCAGTTCCTCATCGAGCCGAAGCCGAAGGAGCCGACGAAGCACCAGTACGACTTCGACGTCGCTTCCGGCATCGCCTTCCTCCGCACCTACGGCCTCGAGAAATATTTCAAGTTCAACATCGAGACCAACCACGCGACGCTCGCGGGTCACACCTTCCAGCACGAAATCGAAGTCGCCGCCTCGCAGAAGATGCTCGGTTCGATCGATGCCAATGCCGGCGATCTGTTGCTCGGCTGGGACACCGACCAGTTCAACACCGATGTGAAGGAACTCACGCTGGCGATGGTCTCGATCCTCAAGGCCGGCGGCCTTGGCTCGGGTGGATTCAATTTCGACGCGAAACTGCGCCGTCCGTCGATTGATCCGGAAGACCTGTTCCATGCCCACATCGGCGGCATGGATGCCTACGCGCTGGCGTTCAAACTCGCCCGCCGCATTCTCGCGGACGGCAAGTTCGAGCAGTTCGTGGCGGATCGCTATTCGAGTTTCGATTCCGGCTATGGCAAGGACATCGAGAAGGGTCGCGTGGGTTTTGCCGAACTGAGCAAACTCGTGCTCGGCAAACTCGGCGAGCCGACCCCGCGCTCGGGCAAACAGGAATATCTGGAAAACCTGTTGAATACCTATCTTCACGGCTGATTGCCGTGTAGGCAGGCCTTATTTTCCCATCACCCCAAGGCGCCCGTGTTCTAATCTTCGACTGGCTGCCGCGTTGACCGCGGCAGCCGTCCGGTGAACAAGTGCGCCGCTCCCGTCAGGTTTACTTCATCAATGAGTCAGGAAACTAAAATCGCGTCGCATTTCGAACAGCTCTACGGTTACCGGCCGGCGGTGATTGCGCGGGCTCCCGGACGCGTGGAGTTCATCGGCAATCACACCGACTACAATGGCGGCGCGGTGCTGGGCGCGGGCATCGACCGGCATGTGTGGGTCGCGGCCGGCCGCGGGCAGCCGGGAAAAATCCGCTTTGCCAGTGACCAAAAAGGCGACGTGCAAACGCTACCGGCTGGCACGACGGCGAAGCAAAGCGGTGCGCTGACCTGGATCAACTATCCGTTGGGCGTGTGGGTGAGCCTCGGCAAAGCCGGCGTGGCGCGTCCGGTGGAGTTCGATCTGCTGGTGCATTCGGATTTGCCCGGCGGCGCGGGCCTGAGCAGCAGCGCGGCGCTGGAGAATGCGAGCGCACTGGCGCTTTCCAAACTTGCCGGCGTGGCGACGATTCCCCCGCAACGCCTCGCCGAGATCGGCCGCGACGCGGAAAATAATTTCGTCGGCGTGCCGTGCGGTATTCTCGACCAGGGAACCAGCGCCTTCGCCCAGCGCGATCACCTGGTGTGCATCGATTGCAGCGGGCCGGTTTTTTCCACGACGCCGATGCCTCACGGACTTCGTTTGTGGGTGTTCAATTCGCTGACGAAGCACGCGTTGATCGACGGCATGTACGCGAAACGTCACGCCGAATGCCAGGATGCGGCCAAGGCGCTCGGGGTGAAATTCCTTGCGACCCTGACGCCCGTGGAGTTTCACGCGCGGAAATCCGGATTGTCGCCTGTGATTGCAAAACGCGCCGAGCATATCGTCGAGGAGCATGCGCGGGTCGGCAAAGTGGTGAAGGCGCTCGCGGCGGGTGACATCGTCGAGGTGGGCAAGCTGATGACGGCATCGCATCGCAGTTCGCAGCATCTGTTCGAGAACAGTGCACCGGAACTGGATTTTCTCGTCGACCAGCTCACCACCGTGTCCGGCGTGTACGGCGCGCGGCTTACCGGCGGCGGTTTCGGCGGCGCGGTACTCGCGCTGACGAAGGCGGATTTCAACGAAGGCGCGGCGCAAGGTGTGGCGGCCGCCTATCTGAAGAAATATGACCGGTCCCCGGAAATCCTCCCGCTGCAAACCGCGGATGGTGCCCGGGTGCTCAGTTAATTTAATCAACCCCCATTAACCCCATGTCCCTCTATCTCGGCATCGACAGCGGCACGCAAAGCACCAAGGCGATCGTGCTGGATCTCGCCACGGGTCGCATCATCGGCACCGGCCGCGCTTCGCACCAACTGATCACCGGTCTGCCTGCCGGCCACATGGAGCAGCATCCCGAGGAGTGGGTGAAGGCGATGGAGGTGGCGATTGAGCAGGCGCTGCAGGGCGTTGACCGCAGCGCGGTGCGCGGCATTGGCGTGTCGGGTCAGCAGCACGGGTTCGTGCCGCTCGACGCCGAGGGGAAAGTGATTCGTCCCGCGAAACTCTGGTGCGATACCTCGACGACCGAGGAATGCGCGATCCTCACGAAGAAACTCGGTGGCGCCAAGGCGGTGATTCGCCAGCTTGGCGTTTCATTCCTGCCTGGGTTTACCGCGCCGAAAATTCTCTGGCTGAAACGCCATGAGCCGGCGAACTACAAGAAACTGCGTCATGTCCTGTTGCCGCACGATTACCTGAATTTCCACCTTACCGGGAAATATTTCATGGAGCACGGTGATGCCTCCGGCACCGCGCTGATGGACGTGCGGAAGCGCAAATGGTCGGCGGCGGCGATCAAGGCGATCGGACCGGAACTGGCGGGTTACCTGCCGGAACTCTCGTCCTCGTCGGAACCCGCCGGCACGCTGCGCCCGGAAGTCGCTGACAAATTTGGCCTGTCGCGCGAGGTACTTGTGAGCGCGGGTGGTGGCGACAACATGATGGGCGCGATCGGCACGGGCAATGTGCGCCCGGGCGTCGTGACGGCGAGCTTTGGCACGAGCGGTACGATTTACGCACATGCAAAAAACCCCGTTGTGGATCCGGCGGGCGAAATCGCGGCGTTTTGCGATTCCACCGGATCATGGCTGCCGCTGCTGTGCACCATGAACGTCACGACCGTGACGGAGCAGGTGCGCAATCTGTTCGGGCTCGACCATGCGGCGATGGACTCGGCCGCGGCGTCGGCGCCGGCGGGGGCGGGCGGTTTGTTTTTGCTGCCGTATCTCGAGGGCGAACGCACGCCGTCACTCCCGGATGCCTCGGGCGTTTTGTTCGGACTCAACAGCGCCACGCTCAATGTCGGCCACCTGATGCGGGCCGCGATGGAAGGCGTGACGCTCGGGATGAATTACGGATTGCAGCGCCTGAAGAAGCTCGGTGTGGCCCCGTCGGAAATCCGTCTCACGGGCGGCGGCGCAAAATCACCGGTGTGGCGTCAGATCATGGCCGACGTATTCGGCGTGGCGGTCGTCGGCATTGCCGCGGACGAAGGCGCAGCGCTCGGCGCGGCGTTGCAGGCCGCGTGGACGTGGGAGAACAAGAACGGCACGCGTACGACGCTCGCGAGTCTCTGCGCCAAAGCGGTCAGCCTCGACGAGAGCACCCGTTGCAAACCCGATCGCAAGGCGCATGCGCGCTATCAACAGTTGCAGGCGTTGCACGACTCCACCGCTGGCGCGTTGGGCGAGCAGTTCGTTGCGCACCGGCGCTTGCGCCAGGGGAAGAAATAATTTTCGGAGGATTTGATTCCTTG
>JBEHXD010000555.1:0-4085 GCA_048498875.1 Verrucomicrobiota bacterium | reverse complement strand
CACCGGCGGGCTCGCAGAGCAGTCAACCAGGGACTTCAACGCCCTGGCTTACACCGTCGGTCCCAACGTGGTCTTCGGCCGCGGTCGGTTTGCACCGGAAACCCACGAGGGCCGGCGTCTGCTGGTGCACGAACTCACCCACGTCGTACAACAAACGGGCGGGAGGGGAAATCGGATGCCAACGGTCGCGCGCGCGCCGGGTCCGGACAACAAGCTTTCCACGGTAAGTGGCAGCAACTTCACTCCCGCTCAAAAAGCCAGCCTCGCGCAGGCGCGGTTGAATTTGAAACCAGAGCCCCCCGGCATCGTGGGAGTTTTAATCGCCGAAGACGGACGGACCTTTGAATTTCAAAGCGGAGGGCCGGGGCGGTTTTACGCCCACATCGAAGGAAAAGCCGTCGCAAAAATGAACGAACTGGGAATCAAGAAAGCGACGTTGCTCGTGGAACTCGAACCTTGCCAGACCTGTGACCGGAGTGTCTATCCGTACGATCCGTTGAAACCAAACGAAGGCGGCCCGGAAGTGCCGCTGCGAAGTTCCAAGACTGGCGAGCCGTTGCCCCGGCAGACGCCCATGATCAATACCGGATTGAACCGCGGATCCGAGCTGACCGTGGTGGGGCCCGAGTCGACGGGAATCTATCGCGGACTTAAAACTCCTCCGGCTTCCACCGCGGTGCCGAAAGCCACGCCATCACCCAACCCCGAAGCCAATGTCGGTGAGCCCAAAGTTTCCACACCCAAACCGGCCACTGGCCCCCAGGCGGTTCCAGGCCCCGAGCCTTTGGCGCCGGCGCCCAAGGTTCCACCGCAGTCGATTAATCCTCCCCCTCCGGAATTGCCGGCCCCAAAAACCAAATTACCCGAGGCAGGTCCTGAACTGCCTTCCCCGACGAGAAAAGTACCGGCATTGGGTGAAGGAGAATTGGGCCGGCCCCGCCCGGCAGGCTCGGGCCGCCTCGGCCGGATCGGAGCCGCCGCAGCCGAAGGCGCCATTCTCTCGGCCTTGGAATTGGTGCTGCTGGTCACACAACTCGTCATCGAATTCGCCGTCATGCCGATCCTCGAAAAATGGCAACGGGAACTTCAGGACGCGCAGCGCAAACGGATTCAGGATAAAATCCAACGGAAATTCGATGACTACGAGAGCAAGCGCATCAATCGCCAGTTGCGTTACTGCTATCTGCAAAAAATCCGCGCGGCAGAGGCCGCGGGGAAAAAATTGTACGTCAAAGCCGATTTGGCGGTGCGTCTCGAAGACAGCTCAAACCGGATCCAACCGCTGACCAAGACTCAACCGGAAGATCCCTTCGACATCGATGTCGATAGCGTGGAAGTCAGCAATGTCACCCTGGTCGACAAACCGGTCGAAACATCGGCCACGGCTTCAAAATGTGTGGCCTCGTGCGGCTTGACCGACGAGGGCAGCAGCCGGCCCCTGGGTGGCAATCCCATCTGGGAACGGACGATCACCTTTTCTTTTGAAGCTCCATCCTCCGAGGCGCTCCTCAAGGAATTTCCCGAAAAACCGGGCGAGACGCCCGGGGGACAATGCGGATGCTTCATCGCGACTGCCTGTTATGGCTCATTCCTCGCACCCGAAGTGGAAACTTTGCGTCGTTTCCGCGACCGGCGGCTGATGCGGTATCGGTTCGGGCGGGGTTTCATCCGCGCCTATTACGTTTTGTCACCGCCCATCGCCTGCTGGCTGGAGGAACGCGACGGTTGCCGCGCCATCGTGCGCCGATATTTGGTGGGTCCGATCGCCCACACTGTCGTCCGCGCCGGATGGGATCAATGGCCGATCAACGGGTAACGGGATTGTGTTTCCGAACTATTTCCAACTGCTTCGCCAAAACCGCAGCTGATTCCTCTTCGTGGCCGTCGGCAAACCGGATGTGATAGGGCTTGCCTGACATCGAGGACTGGGTCGCGCAAAGCCGGATGAAGTCCTCGGCGGTGGCGATCTTTGAATCCTGCTTTTCCCATTTCACGCGCAGGTGGCTCTCCGCTTCCTTGGGCGTATGCACGTCGCCGTTCCGAATAAAGGACGCACCGTCCAGCGCACCGACGTAATGCAGCAACGCCTCAATTTCGTCCTTGGGCGCCGCGTTCGCGACGAGCGCACCCAGCAAAAAAAGAAAACCGATCCTGAACAATTTCGTCATGGGGAATGAGGCGATAAGTTGAAGGAGACGATCAGCCCTTCATCCCGGGCGGGCAAGCAAATCACAAGACCCTTCATTTTAGAGAGGTCTGCATCAGTTCTTGTGGGACGGGTGCCCTCACCCGTCATATCCCGCAGGGTGAGGGCACCCTGCCCACACCTTTGAAAAAAGCCCTCCGCGCTCAGCCCTCAGCCCTCCGCTCCCCACGCCTCAAGCGGCCGATTCGCTGATTGTCTGACGCACCTGATCGCCGCTGAGCGTCTCGTGTTCGATCAAATCCCGGGCAATCGTATCGAGCGCAGCACGGGCACCGCTGACCATCGCGGTCGTGGCGGCATAATTGTCGGACAGGATGGATTTCACATACTGCTCGGCATCGTGCAGCGTTTGCGAGCTGGCGACCCTGGTTTCACCCTCGGATTGCGTCAGCGCCATGAAGCCGAGCGGAGACATGCCCCACTCAAATACCATCTGACGCGCGATGCGCGTGGCTTCCTGGATGTCGCTCGAGGCGCCGCTCGTGATGCTGCCCAAGGCAAGTTCCTCGGCCACCCGACCGGCCATCAGACAGCGCAGGCGGATGATGAGTTGCTCGCGGGACTGGTTATAGAGATCGCGTTCGGGCGTGAACTGTGTGCTGCCCAACGAACGGCCGCGCGGGATGATCGTGACCTTGTGCAGCTTCATCGTGTCGTCGCCGGAAAGCACCTGCACGAGCGCATGCCCCGCCTCGTGGTAGGCGATGACGCGCTTGTCATTGTCGGTAAATGCGCGGGGACATTCGCGCCCCCAGTTGATCTTGTCGCGCGCCTCGTCGAGATCCGCCAGGGTGACCGCCGCACGCCGGTGACGCGCCGCATGAATGGCTCCCTCGTTGAGTAAATTGGCCAGATCGGCGCCGGAAAAACCGGGCGTGCTTTTGGCAATGACCGACAGATCGACACCGGCATCGAGCTTCACGGAAGCCGCGTGGACCTGCAGGATCGCGGTGCGTCCCGCGAGATCGGGCAGGCCGACAGAAACCTGGCGGTCGAAACGACCCGGACGCAGCAACGCGCTGTCCATGGTATCGGGCCGGTTGGTCGCACCAAACACCACGACCGCATCATCGGAATCAAACCCATCCATCGCGACGAGCAACGCGTTCAACGTCTGGTCATGCTCCTGCTGGACGCCACCGCCGTCGCCGGACGAACGTTTGCGACCCAGCGCATCGATTTCGTCGATGAAAATAATGCTCGGGGCCGTCTCGCGGGCCTTCTTGAAAAGCGAACGTACACGCGCTGCGCCAACCCCCACATAGAGTTCCACAAAATCAGAACCGCTCAGGCTGTAGAAATGGGCCTTCGCCTCGCCCGCCACCGCTTTCGCGAGCATCGTTTTACCGGTGCCGGGAGGACCGACCAGCAGCACACCTTTCGGCATCCGGCCGCCCGTCGAACGGAAACGCGCCGGATCCTTGAGAAATTCCACCACTTCATGCACCTCGTCCTTGGCCTCGTCGCAGCCGGCGACCGATGAGAACTTCACGGCCGAAGTGGCGGAGCGCATCTGCTGTCCCGAAAAAGAAGTGTGGCGACCCGCCACGTACGAGACGCCCATCAACACGGCAGCAATTCCGGTGAGAAACGCCAGCAGTTGCACGACCGCATGGGAGATAATGGCCGAACGCGCCCGCCACGTGGTCGGAGCGACCGTGGCGGCCGCGGCGGCGTCGTCTTCACTAAAATGATGCTGCCGGAGAGAAGCCAGGTCGGCATCGGTCAGCTTGGCGGTCGCCTGAACGAGGGCGGTTTTTCCTTCATGCGTCCGGGTCGCGGCCAGATCGGCCAGACCCGCGGCATTCATTCGGTAGGTGATGGTGCCGGTGGAAAGTTCGCCGGCGGAGGCCGCCGCGAGAAATTCCGCGGTGTTGAG
>JBEHXD010000554.1:0-4086 GCA_048498875.1 Verrucomicrobiota bacterium | reverse complement strand
CGGCCATTGAGTAGGAAGTCGTTTGCCCGATCGCCTCGGAGAATCCGTCGCGCCACGCCTCAAGAATCGTCGCCACTGTTTCCCGCGGCACCCGCACCGGGTCAACCACCACGTAGTCGACCGTAATGTCTTCGAGCCCGAGAGCGGACAGATACGCCCAACAATGGCGTCCGATTCGAAAATCCGTCCCCATCGACACCCCGAATTCCTTTGGTGCAGTAGTCCAGAATCGGTCGAGATCCCGCTTGTCCTGCTCGAAATGAATCATGCCATAGTCCTCGGGAATCAGGTGCAAAAAGCCTCCCGGGCGAGTCACGCGCACAAGTTCGGCCAGGACTTTTTCGGGATGCGGGATCGACTGCAGGACATGGCGGCAAACCACCAGGTCGAATTGCTGTTCGGGTAATTCCAGGTCAAAAATACTCCGGTGCTCGAATGACAATCGGGGTGCCAGGTCCCGCGAGAGCCTTCGGGCCAGTTCGAGGTGCGCGTCGATGATGTCCACGCCGAGCACCCGCGCATCAGGGAAATATTCCGCGAAACGCCTGGCTCCCTCGCCCGTGCCGCACCCTGCGTCCAAAATCCGGGGTGACGGTGGCAATGCATAGCGATGAACCAGCGGTTTTTCCTGCGGCCAGATGGCGCGGGCCTGCGCCTCCAAATTCCGGACCATCGACTCATCGGCCATCTGTTTATGCTGGGGATTCAGGTCAAGGGTCGGGTTCATGGTCTGAAAGAGAAAATCCAAACTGCTGCAGCTTAGCTGCAGTGCATCGAAGATCAAACGAGGTTTGTCCCCAGCTCACCTGATGGCAAATCCCCCATGAGGAACTGCTTCCGGCAACCTCGGTCCATTCATAAATAATCCCGGCATATTTCTGTCCGGGTAATGACTCCCCTGATTATGAAATCTCACTCGCCTACCCATGAAGAAATCACCCAGCGAGCCCAGGAAATCTGGCAGCGCTATGGCAATCCCGGCGGCCGGGACACGGAAATCTGGCTGGAAGCCGAACGTCAGCTGACGGAAAGCACTGAAAATTCCTCCCAAGAAGACTCTTCCCACTACGAATCTCCCCGTACCACCTCCGAATCGAAGGGCGCGGTTAAGCTTGCCGACCGGATAAAATCGGAGACCGCAGCCGAAAGCATCGTCGAACACCACATCTCACCCGCCGTTTCCGACGATGCCGCCGTCAAGGCCGCACTCCAAAAGAAAGACGCGCGCGCGCCGAAGACGCCCACGAAGACTGCGCCCAAATCCCAACCCGCTGAAACCGGCAAGCCGCTCTGGGATAAGCCACATTCGTCCTGATTGAGAGTGGAACGCATGGTGGAACGCGACCTCCGGGCGCGTTGAAAAACGTGCAAGTGCAGCCGTAATCTGCTGCTCGAAAAACGCGCCCGGAGGTCGCGTTCCACCTGTCCACCAAATTTACGGCTGACAGGTCGCAAGATAGGCGGCGATCGCAATCATGTCGTCCGTGTTGAGCTTGGCTGCGATTGGCTTCATCAACTCCGCATTCCCGCCCTTGCGGGTGCCGTTTTTGAGATCGTACAACTGGCGAAACATGTAGCTCGGCGAACGTCCGGTCAGCCGGGGCACGTCAGCGAGTCCGTGCAGATCGGCACCGTGGCACACCGCGCACTGCATTGCCTTGTCCCCCAACCCGGAAGCGACAAGTTCCCGGCCTTTCGCGACGCTTCCCACCGGCACATAGGCCACATAAGGCGTCCGGGAATCGCGGTTCTCAAACCGTTGAAAATCCTCCGGCATCTCGATGATCCGGTGATCGAGGGCTTCGGTTCCTCCTGACGGCGCAAAAGTCAGCGTCCAACCAGCCACCACGGTCTTGGGCACAGTCGTCGCCTCGACCACCTTGACAAAGGATGCAGGCTTCAACGTCGAAAAATAGGCTGCCGCTTGTGCGATCTCGGCCTCGGTGGCGCCCTGCGCCAGCGCCACCATATTGATTTGGGGCGCCCGCTTGGGCTCCGATCCCGGGCGATCGCCGTTCTTGAAGGCGTGCATCTGCTGGACGATGTAGTTTGCAGACAACCCGGCGATGCTCGTGTTTTCGGGACGGCCCGCGCCGGTCGGCAAATGACAATACCCACACGCCAGCACCGCGGGCGCACGACCCTTGGTGACTATCGCTGGCATCTCCGGGTGCTCCTCCGGATGCCAGTCCGGAACCTGCACCGTGATCGCCGAGATCTCCTTCCGCGTGAACGTCACGGCGCTATCGGGCACGTGGTGTGGCCCGTCATCCTTTGACGGTGCTCCGTTGGCGGGCGGATTCACCGGATAAGCCCAGGCGGGAAAATCATCCGCGGACGCTGCGAGCGGCAGCAACAACAATGCACTCAACCAGACGGCGAACGAGGGAGTTTGGGGCATCGCCCCATCACGGAATATTCCGTGGAGGATGACCAGCCAAAGAAAGGTCTCACTATGGCAGGAGTGCCACCAAGTGACTGTCAGGCAGAACGGGCTGGGTCGCCGGTGCAAATCCAGCCAGCCGGATCGCCCGACGAACCTCGGGAGCCTGCATGAAGTGCTGCCAGACAAACCCGCTGCGCAAATTTTCCGCCATTAACAGCGTGATGCCCACATCGATGCCAATCACGTCCGACGCGACCCAACCCGTTTGGGGATTGAACGCATCGGCAAATCCGTAGCGGCCCCAGACCTGTTCACTGCAGGCCGTCCGCATCTGTTGCAAAGCCCGGAGACACTCACGCGGGGCAAAAGGAAGTGAACCGCCCGGGGCACAGGGTGCCAGCGTGCCGTCCACCTTGTCGGCCGAACCAAAAGGCCCGCCCTGCGCCCTGTAACCAAGGGATGTATCGCAAGCCGTCACGCCCCAGAGTTCGCGCGACCAACCCGGAAAATCCTGCGCGCGACTGGCGCACCATTCGCGTTGCGCGAGGGTCGCGTCGACGGAGTTCTGCCAATAATCATAGTCGCCATCGCGCAGTCCCCGGAAATCAAACCAGGCCTGCGTGTACTGATGGGTGAAAAGAGGCGCACATTGGATGAAAGTCCGGCCCGCGTAATTGACCACCGGGCCGCGTTTCCAGGCCTGCCACGTGGATGCGGGCAACGCTTCGCCGGGCGCACCGATTCCCAGGAGATAGAGGCCGAGCATCTCCGCATAACTGTCCCAGCGATTGGCGATAAATCCGGTTTCCGGACGCCAGCCATGCGACAGCGTCGTGCCTCCATTCAACGCCCAGCGCCAGTCGATCCGGGCATAGATTGCGTTCACCAGTTCATTGACTTCGGGATCATTAAAATATTCCCGCGCGCCGAGCGCGCCTTGGAGAAACAACGCGGTGTCGATCGTCGACGCCTCACATTTCCACACGCGATGACCGTCGCGAGCGTCCATGAAATGATAAAGCCAGCCATGCTCCTGCGGAGCGTGTTTGGCCACAAAGAGCAATGTCTTCACCACGCGCTGGCGTGCTTCCCCGGGCGGGAGCCAGCCATGCTGGTCGGCAATGCACCAGGCTGTGAGGGCAAAGCCCGTTGCCGCGATACTGCCGGGCGCCTTGCTCATGCCGCCCACGCTCGGGGCACGATCATAGGTCAGTCCCGTCACCGCATCGGTCTGCTCGTCGAAATACATGAAAGCCCGCTGCTGCAGCTCGGTGACGAACGCCTGCTCCGACGGATTCAGGACGTAACCCGAGGGGGTGAGTGCCGGAACGGCATTTACGCCATCTTCCGCCCGGATTTTCGGGGCGACGAAACCGACCAGGATCCCGACACTCAAAACCAGTCCCGCGGCGGGCTGAAAAAGACGGGAATTGGAAAAGAGGCGCATCATGCAAAGCTCTTCCTTTTTATCGGCACGCCGGAGCGATTTAGAAAGAACAACGTTGTCAAAATCTCATACATTTTCCGGCGTGAGAGAACGGTCTAAAAATGTTTTTTCCAGTCGGAAAACGCGTTTTCTCTTCACAAAAAAATCACAGAATTCCGAAAGGAGTTTTCAGCCACGCCAGGCGGCTGAATTTCGAACCGGGCGCATGGGAAAATGTGGGCGGGGGGGCCCCCCCCCCCCAGACCCGGCAGCC
>JBEHXD010000553.1:0-4111 GCA_048498875.1 Verrucomicrobiota bacterium | reverse complement strand
TCCCAACTTTGTCCTTGCCTCCTGACACCGTTGCTCCGGGCGCGTTAAGGGATGTGCAAATCCTGAAAGCGCGCCCGGAGGTCGCGCTCCACCTTTCGTAACACCGCAGGCAATGGAGCACAGGGTTTGGATGCTTGGGGCGAGATGGCGTTGGCTCCTACCGATTGATAGTATCCCGCGAGTAGATTCCGTAGGCGTTTTTCTCGAACACCGGATGGATTTCCCCGGGAAACCAACGCTCGAACGGAACGAAGCCGGGAAGATGTCGGGAGAAGGTATGGAGCAAACCGGTCCACTCGGGATCGCGTTCCGTAAACTCGACGGGAAACATATCTGTTGGAATGCGAAACCAGACCACGGCATAATCTGAACGGGCATCTTGGCGGTGAAACGCCGAGATGGATTGAATTTGTTCCCACGGAATCACACGTACCGGTTTGTCTGCGGTGAAACAGGCGAGACCCACAGAATCAGCCGAACTGAACAGATGAGTCGCCATTGGACGGGATGGATGAGGATCTCCAGTATAACTTTCCTGAAAGCGTCAGCGATGGATCGCGGTTTGCAGCGCCCGGTCCCGGGTTTGGAGTCACGTCTTTTTAAAAACAGTCACGCAGCCGTGCTGCGGGATCACATTGATCTCGTCGACGCCGGCAGGATCAATGCGGGCCTGCAGGGTGACCTCGCCGCCATTTTTAACGAGAAAGAGATCATAGCCGTCGTTTGTTGGTTTCAGGACCACGTGGTTTAATGATGGCCGGCCTTTGCCGCCGGGTTGTCCCACCTCCCACAGTTGGTTTCCTTCCGGACTGAAGTGCAGCCACTCGTTGCCCGGTTTGTAGCCTGGAATGGAGGAGCGCACACTCCGCCAGGAACCTTCCAGTGTTTTTTCATTTTCGCTCAAAGCTCAATTATTGGGTCGATTGCTTTTCAGGCGGGGGACCGTCTTTTCGTTCAAACTTCAGGTCCTTGCTCTCCAGCGCGACCTTGAGTTTTTTCGCACCTTCATCGCGGGGATAAAGCGAGATATACGTTTTCAGATGCACGAGGGCGTTCGTCTTGTCTTCCAGCATGAGGTAGGAGACGGCCAGGGAATAGTTGGCTTCGGTGGCACCCAATTCGATGGCTTTCTTTAAATAGGGAATACTTTCTTTCACCCGCCCCGTGCTCCCGAGGAATGCGCCATAATGAAGATTGGCCATTTTATTGTCGGGCTGCAAAGCGAGCAGGTGCTCGAAGGTCGTGGCGCTTTTTTGAGCGCAGCCTTTGAAATCAAGATTGTGCCCCATCGCATTCGCAAACCCATCCCGCAGTAAAATCTCGCCGTCGTCCGGATGGCTTGCGACCAGGGCGTCCAGCGTGGCGAGTGTTTCCTTTAGCTCGGTTTCGGTTTTTGACCGTTCGGTTGCCGAGGCAAAGCGGGGCGGATAGTTTTTCGCGTGTACCGCGACCCGCGCCAGCGCCGCGTCGATCGCCTCCAACTTGGTTGCCGGCTCCGCGGCGGAGCTCATGATGGCTGTTGCGAGGAAAAGAATAAAGGGGAGGAAACGCATGGGATTTATCTGGGTGTAAAACGTGAGCGGGTGGGTGTGATTCAACTCTTTCTGATATAGCCTTCGAAGTAACGATACAGCCACTCACAGGAAAGATGCTCTTCATACTTCCGGGTTCTGCTGAGGTAGTTGTTTTTGACCAGTTTCTCGCCGACCAGGCCGTGGCCATCATAAATATCCCGAATGGCATCGTTGGAATCCGTGGCAAAAAATCCCGAGTAACCAAACCGGCATAGCATTTCGTCAGCGTCCTTGCCGTTCAGGTTTTTCCTGGTGGGGGTAAGTTTTCCTTTGTGAGTCACGGTTATTTCCACTTCCACCTTGTCGGGAATGGGCAGTCCTCCCTCATGGGCAAAGTACTTTCCGTCTTTCTTTTGATTGAAGAAAAGAAACGTGATCGAGAAAACGTCGCCCGCCTCCGCGGATGACCAGCTGGTGAAACGATAAGCGAAATCAGCGCCATGATCGCTCACAGCTTTTCGCAAAGACGCTTCGTCAGGTGTAGCCACCGCGGCGCCGACGAGATTAAGAAATAGTGACAGGAAAAGAATCTTTTTCATTGGCTGAAAGGTCCGTGGGGTTCCCCGGGGCATTGGTCGAGGCGTTGACTGGATTTTATTCTTTCCACTAGTCGCAGGTGGCAAAGCCCACGACCGACGCTGATTTCGTATCGAGTGCCCAAACTTTGGTGTGAGTGAGTGGCAGGGCTCTTTCTTTTGTAATCATTTCCCATTTGCAGACGACAATCCAGCATTTGCCTTTCGCATGTCTGGCCAGGTAGGCAGCGACCGGGACGATGGCAAGACTGTCATCATACCATTTTTCCGGATGGTTATTCCTTTCTGTTAGCGCCTGTTGATCTTTCTTTGCTGCGGCTTTCTCCCATGCCTCGATCTCTGATTTCGGCGTTTTGTCAGTCCAGAGTGGATGATTTTCGAGCGGCCAGAGCATCGTCTGCCGGTTTCGTCCGCGGTTGAGGGCAAGAAGACAGG
Organism: Verrucomicrobiota bacterium; assembly: GCA_048498875.1. Lineage (GTDB taxonomy): Bacteria > Verrucomicrobiota > Verrucomicrobiia > Opitutales > Opitutaceae > Lacunisphaera. Next base: position 1,566 of record JBEHXD010000553.1, on the reverse strand, counting down.
TTTCCAAACTGTGCGAATCCAACCCTTGTGCCTTGGCGTTCCCGACCAGGCCGCGTGAGAACAGCTCCCATTTCATCTCCCAATCATGGCTGGTGATGCCATTATAGCGCTCCTCTTCAGGTTGATTGAAAAAGCGATTTGCAAGCGCTTCAGAGACGGTCGATTCGTTTTCTGGCACGGCGAAATCAGTCTTCTCGACTGACACGTCTGAAGCAGCCATCCGCCACTGGGAATCCAGGATTCGGGTGGGCTGGTTGTCGGCCATGGGGGCGGGAGAATTGGGCGATTCGTGCTTTTTGTCGGCAAACGAACGGAGCAGCTGGTCCGTGGTCTCGCTTACGAAATCGGAGCGGTCGTAGCGCGAATGACAGCGGGTGCACGACCTGGCAGGTTCCACCTGCACGATGGCGTGGTCGGAGAGGCGAATCATCGCGAAGTGCCAGTTGGCGATCTTTCCGGTATCCGCGAATTTTTCCATCACGGTAATAATGTCCGGGGTGGCGTCTTTTTTCTGGGCAAACTTCTCCTTCACGATCAGGGCACCGATCGGAAAGCGGGCTTGGCCTTCGCGCGCCTTTTTCACGGCGAGTTCATTGGCGTAGATGTGGATGCCTGGTTTGAGGTGCGGACCCGACATGGAGCTTGGATCAGCACATAGGGCGGAGACGGACTCAAGCATGTCGATTTTCTGTTCGGTTACCCTGATCAGATCGCGGTAGGCCAGCATGCGGGTGACGAACGACGTATCCTCGACGGCGAAACCACCAGTGGTGAGAACAAGAAAAAGCCAGCCCGCAGACTTCAAACCTGGTCGGCGAATGGTTCGTTCCGGTTTACGGTTAGGACGAACTGGTGCGGTCATCAGGGAGTGGGGCTTTCCTTTGGAAGGGTGATGCGGAGGGAATCCTGCAGGTCGTCGCCGGTGCCAAATCGCCGGTCCGGGCCGGCGGAAAACACGGTGACCAGTGTTGTTTCTCCGGCGGGCGCATATGAGAACTGGAAGTGCGTGCCCCAGGCGTCTGCGACAAAACGTTTCAGCTCCTCCGTTGAGGATTCCTGGCGCTGATTTTCCGGTAAACTCGCTAAAACTTTTTCCCTGACCTCGGCCAGAACCACTTCCAATGACGCAGCGGGTTCGCGATGAAAACCATGGTAAAGTCGAAACTCCTGAAGCCAGCCGTCGAGTTGGGCGCGGGTGATATCCTTGGGCGTGGGGATCCAATCGCCAGCGCATCCGGCGGACATCAAAAGAATGGCGCTGAGAGCAATAATTCCCGGTTTCATCTTAGGTGGGGCAATTGAGCGGGGAGGCGCAGTCGAATTCTGGTCTGAACAAATTCAGAGGTGCCGTTGCGGTGCCATTGGCCGAACAAGAGGTCCGTCATTTATGCCTGGGAGACCTGCTATCAGGCGGACATATGTCTCACAAAAGCCACGACCACGCCGGCCAGGTAAAAGGAAGAATTATGCCACGGGGTGGCGCCATCGATCTGCGCGGCCTTGTCCATGGCGGGATCGATCGAGTCGAAATAGCCCTTGATGGTCCAGATGTGGAGCGTGATGCCG
>JBEHXD010000552.1:0-4113 GCA_048498875.1 Verrucomicrobiota bacterium | reverse complement strand
GGTGATGTGGGCGACCAAAAGCACGACGATTGGCGGTGTGATTTGCGGGCTGCGTGTGGTGCGGCTGGACGATCGACCGGTGAGCTGGAGTGTGGCGATGGTGCGCGCATTGGGCGGATTTCTCTCCCTCGCCGTGGCGGGCCTCGGATTTATCTGGGTGGTCTTTGATGACGACCGTCAATCGTGGCATGACAAGATTGCGGGCACCACGATTGTCCGGGTGCCCAAGGGGACGCCGTTGATCTGAGCCCGGTGGCCGGGCGGATCCGGCTCAAACTGTAATACGCTGCCTTTTCGTTTGCCGAAGGGGCATTTTCTCGCCTACAGCCTTATAGCCTATGGCGAAAGCACTCGTCGGGTTAATCATGGGCAGCTCCTCTGACTGGGAGACGATGCAACATGCGGCAGAAACACTGGCTTCCCTGGGCGTGCCCTTCGAGAAGCGGGTGGTGAGTGCCCACCGGACACCGAAGCTGATGGTCGCCTACGCAGAGTCTGCCGAAAAGCGCGGGCTGAAACTGATCATCGCCGGAGCCGGCGGCGCAGCTCATTTGCCCGGGATGGTCGCGGCCCTGACGACCCTGCCGGTGTTGGGCGTGCCGGTGGAATCAAAGACGCTGAAGGGTCTCGATTCGCTGCTTTCAATCGCCCAGATGCCGGGTGGCATTCCGGTGGCGACGTTTGCGGTGGGCAAGGCCGGCGCGATTAATTCCGCGTTGTTTGCCGCGTCGCTGCTGGGGCAAAGCGATCGCAAGACGCAGGCCGCTTGGAAGAAGTTCCGCAGTGAACAGACGAAGAAGGTGTTGAAGGTAAAACTGCCGTGAGCGAATCAGGAAAAACCATTTTGCCGGGCAGTACGATCGGTGTGCTGGGCGGCGGACAGCTCGGACGGATGTTGTCGCAGGCGGCGACCCGGATGGGTTATCGCGTGCACGTTTACGAACCCCAGGCGAACTCGCCGGCGGGCGCTGTTTCACACCAGGAAGTGAACGCCCCCTATGAGGATTTGGCGGCGCTGGCGGCCTTCGCCCGGGAGTGCGATGTCATCACCTACGAATTTGAAAATATTCCGGCGGCGCCATTGCGGGCGATCGAGTCCCTCACGCAGTTGCATCCGCACTGGAGTGTGCTCGAAACCACGCAAAATCGTTCACGGGAAAAAAACTGGCTGAAGCGAAATGGATTTGCCCACGCGCGTTTTGTGGAGGTGCCGGCGGGTGGAGATCTGGCGGGCGGGATTCGCGAGGTGGGATTGCCGTGCGTGGTTAAAACCGCGGATTTTGGCTATGACGGGAAGGGACAGATCAAGGTCCGGCAGGAGTCCGACGTTGCGCTGGCGCAAAAAGCATTTGCGAAGCAGGCCTGTGTGATCGAGCAGTGGATTGAATTCTCCTGCGAAGTCTCCGTGGTGATGGCCCGCACGGTGAGCGGTGAAATCCGGGTTTTTCCGGTTTCAGAGAACATCCATACGAATCATATCCTGGACTTCTCGATCGTCCCCGCCCGGGTGTCGTCTGCGGTGACCAACGCCGCGGAAAAGGTGGCGCGGACAATCGCGGAAAAAATCGGCCTCGTGGGCGTGATGGGAGTCGAGCTGTTCGTAACCAAAGCCGGCGAGGTTCTGGTGAACGAACTCGCTCCGCGCACGCACAACAGCGGGCATTACACGATCGATGCATGTGTGACTTCACAATTTGAACAGCAGGTGCGGGCCATCTGTGGGCTGCCGCTGGGCGACACACGGTTGATTACTCCGATCGTGATGGTGAATATCCTTGGTGACGCGTGGCCCTCACCGCAGGTCGGAACTGATCGGACTGCCGTCGAACCGGATTGGGAAAGTTTGTTGCGCGATCCCTCGGTGCGGCTGCATTTGTATGGGAAGACGGAGGCGCGCGCGGGCAGAAAAATGGGACATTTTACCGTCGCAGCAGGAGATTCTGAAGTCGCACTGGAGCGCGCGAGAAAACTCAAGGACGTCCTGGCGCGCAGAGACTGAAAGGAACGAAACGACACCCAAAGTATAAGCGGTTTGTTTTGGTGTCATAAAATCGAGCCTTCGTAGCACTCCAAATTGGGGAGTGCACCTCAAGTGGTATAAAGCGGGCGCCGTAAAATCCGAAAAGCAATCGGGCAAAATTTGATTCCTGCATAGGGGTTTTTCTCCGGTTTTAAAAAACCGAAGGAGTAATTGCGTATCCGCAAAAGCCAGTCCGAAAAATTACTTTGAAACTAAGGGAAAGGCATGCACGTTGTGTCATAAGACTGAATTTAGTAGGTCTCCACAACACAACACCTAGATCAAATGAACCAACCTTCGCAGAAGGCAGGGCGCGTGCGTTTAGCTTATTTGGCGCCTGCTTGATGTCGGGGAACTGTCGGGACGCGTGGGCGATAAACCAACCGTCTTCTGGCAGCGTTCGTTAGTCGGGGTGACTTAACACCGACATAAGAAAGTTATGAACAAACAACTGGCCTGGTCAGGGAAGATAGGTTTCCCGCTGATGCTGCTTTTGAGCATTTGCGGAGTTTTAGCGAGGGGACAGGTTTCCCCTCCGGCAGATTCCAGCTCGGATTCAAAAACTACCGGAGATGTGGTTTCACTGGAAAAATTTCAGGTAACGGGTTCGCACATCAGTGGTATCGATGCGGCCGGATTAAATCCGGTGACTTCGATTTCGCGGGCCACTTTGGACATGGGTGGCTATACCAATGTCGGTGATGCGCTGCGGAGCCTGCCGTTTGTCACCGGTTCTTCCCTCATTCCCTCGGGCTCCGGCAACAGCTTCACGCCGGGGGCTTCGACTGCGAATCTGCGCGGACTCGGCAATAATAACGTGCTGGTATTGGTAAATGGTCGTCGTCTGGCACCATTGGCTACGCCAGGATTCAACGGCCTCCAAACGGTTTTCGATTTCAATGCCATTCCCACGGCGGCGGTGGAATCCATCCAAGTCCTGAAAGATGGCGGTTCTGCGGTGTACGGTTCGGACGCGGTTTCAGGCGTGATCAACGTCATTCTCCGAACGAACTATAGCGGACTTTCCACTGAAATCGGATTTGGCAACACCACAGGTACTGACTCATTGGAGAAAACCGCGGCGGTGGTCGTCGGCGCCAATTCCGGAAAGGTGAGTATTGTCGCCGAAATGGACTGGAAGGACCGCAACGGGATCAAGGACGCGGATTATGCCTTTTCCCGGAACGCAGACCTCACTTCGCGCGGCGGTCCGGATTTGCGCAGCTATGCAGACTTTCCCGCTCTGGTGTACGTGCCAGGCTTGGATGACTACTATTCACTCAGTGCGCCCAAGGCAAATCCCAGCATTGGTGATTTCCATGCCGTGGCGGACACCAGCCACGGGACTTATAATTTCCAGGCAGCAAGCGACCAGTTGCCGGTGGAACGCTCGTTTGGCTTCTACACCCACGCGAGGTACGACTTCACTGATCAGATCCACGGTTTTGCCGAAGTGCTTTATCGCCGGACTGAAAACACGATCGGTGCGGCACCTACTCCGGTTTTTAACTATGCTGAGCATGGTTCCGGTCCGAACACCGGCTTTCTGAATATTCCCGCCACGAATCCCAACAATCCCTTTGGCGTGGACCTTGAGGATGAATGGTATGGCCGGTTGGTGAGTTCAGGGAATCGGATTAACAAGGTTACCTCCGAGACTCCGCGCTTTATTGCCGGTTTGGGAGGCAAGCTCTCCAATTCGTGGGAGTGGGAAACAGCCGCGCTCTACAGCAAGAACAAGAACGACAACATAAACGGCGGTACTGCGTTCGATAATCTTTATCAGGCGGCGTTGAACGGAATCAGCATCGGTGGCCAGACGCTCTATGCAAATCCGTTTGGCCCGGAAGATCCCCGGGTCACTGCTTCATACACGGCGAACAATCCGGTTTCGGCGACGTTTGAGCTTCATAGTTACGACTTGAGCGCCAACGGGCCGATTTTCGATCTGCCCGCCGGGCAGGTTAAACTCGCCTTTGGCGGTGAATGGCGAACGGAAGAGCTGGCCAATTATCAGACCATCAATAATTCCACGGGTAATATTATCGGTGGAGCGGAAGTTCATCAGGCGTCGAAACTCCTCCGCAGTGGCG
>JBEHXD010000551.1:0-4131 GCA_048498875.1 Verrucomicrobiota bacterium | reverse complement strand
TTGTAGAAGCGGGCCTTTTCCGCAGAGCCGGAGGCGATGCTAAAAGGCGGAATGACACCGGTGCGTACTTCCTCGATGATGCGGGTGTCGACCGGATCGCGATGCGGCAGCGTGGCGCCGGCATGGGCGAGGACATAGATATAAGCTTCCGCGGCGGACGTGATCGGGAGAGGAGCGTGCGGGAAGGGCTGATCGACGCGGATGCCTTTGAGCGCGTCATCCCGCGATTCGGACACAAACTTGAGCGCGTTCACCTGCGCCTGGGCTTTGGTCGCGAACTCCTCGCGTTGCTTGGAATCCTTTGGGGCATTCGCCATCAGGTCCTTGAGTTTTTCGCCGCGGGTTTCGAGGCCGAGTTGCACGCCACCGTCCCAGTTGTCCTTCGTCACACGGTCGTCGCCTTCGACGACATTGCCGTTGACGTAGGCTTTGCCGAAATGATTCACGACGCCCTTGCTGCGCTCCGATTCGGGCTTGAGGATGCGGTGACGGATATCGCCGTCGGGCGTCCCGGGGCCGGGCTTGAAGTAGTTGTTGAAAATATTGAACAGGCTTTCGTGATCGCCGCCGTCCACGGTGCGATGACGCCAGTTGAAGAGCACGTTGTTTACGAAGGTGAAGTCGCCGTACATGCCGACGCTCGGATTTCGACCGGTATTGCAGGCCCAAAGATTGTGCTGAAAGGTGCTATTGAGACCGCCGATGGTGGAGCCGAAGGCGTGATGGAAGAGATTAAGCGATTCCGAGGAAATGCAGTTCTGGATCGTGATGTTCACCGTGGGCAGCTTCAGTTCCTTGCCGCCAGCCGGGGGTTGGTACATGTGGCGGTACATCGAGAGATTCTCGTCGAGGCTCCAGGAAGTGGATACATGATCGATGATGATGTTGCCCACCGGATTACCCCCGAGGGAATCGTCGCGGTCGGCCGGTTCCGTTTTGCCGCGGCGGAAACGCAGGTAGCGCAGTACGACGTCATGGGTGTTGAGCTCAAAGGTATTGCCGGCGACACAAATGCCGTCGCCGGGAGCGGAGCTGCCGTCGATCGTGATGTAGGGCGCCCGGATGCTGATGCGGTCCTTGATGCGGATGATGCCGGCGACGTTGAAAACCACGATGCGCGGGCCGCCCGCCTCGCAGGCTTCGCGCAGACTGCCCGGACCGGAATCGTTGAGATTGGTGACGACGATCACGCGTCCGCCACGTCCGCCGAATGAATACATGCCGCCGCCCCACGCCCCGGGAAACGCGGGAATCTTCGCCTGGGGCAGATCGGCCGGTTTAGCGGCGCCGGGAATGTAGGGTTTACCTTTGGCGGCTCCCGCCTCGACCTCGGGCAGAGCACGGGCCCAAGCCGCGTCGGACTTTTCGTCGGAGGCCTTTTTTTCCGCGGTCGCGGCAGCTTTAATGTCGTTGGGAACCTGAGGATAGCCCTGGGCGAATAGGGAAGGCGAAAGCACTGCGGAGCTACAAGTAAAGCAGAAGACTAGAGAGCGGAGGAGCTGATTCATAAACGAGGAAGGGTTTTTACACGAAGATCGCAAAGGGAGCAAAGAGCGGATGGATTGATGATGCTTTGCTTGCTTTGCGTTCTTGGTGTGAAGGTCAAAAATTTGAGACACCGAAGTTTAACCACTGATTGCACTGATGAACACTGATGGAGGCAGAGAATAAGGGGATTGGGAGATCAGTGAGAATAAGTGAGTATAAGTGGTTAAATTTAGTTCGTTTGCTTGGGTTTTTGGTGCTGGGACATTTCCTTTTCGGCCTGCTTCATGTCGATGCCGGCTTTGGAGAGATAATTGTTGATGCGACCCTTGTACTTGCCGAACCACGCGTGTTTCTCGTCGGAGGTGCTGGCATCCATGGCGTGTTCGCGGGCTTCGATGAGCCAGTCGAGAATCTGTTTTTTTTGCTCCCCGGTCAGGTTGGGCAGCATTTCCTGATAGACGCGGAAAGTGAGCGGCAGAACCCCATAGGTCATGCCGTCCTTCACCTGGTCGATTTGCGCGGGGGTGAGTTCGGTGGCAAGGCGGGCAAGATAGTCGGGGTGCAGTTTGTCCTGGGCGGTTGTGGCGTTTTCGCGGGCCACCTTTACGGCTTCCAGGCCGGCGGTTTTGTCCGTCGCGCCTTTGGCGGTGGCGATCGCTGCGTCGCGGGCGGAGTGAATCACGCTGAGATCGGCGTATTGCCGGGCGATGAGATCGCGGACACGGATGACCTTGGCTGGGTCGTCGAGCTTGAGCGCAACGGTGATTTTTTCCGCGCGTTGAACCTGGACCGCATTGGGCGCGGGTGACGGGAGATCGGCCGCGCGAGCGACCAGTGCGGAAGCCGCCACGAGGGAGAAACAAACCAGGAGGTGAAGGATGTGACGCATGAGGTGATGAACATGACGCACCCGGGGCTGACCGGATACGTCACCTTAGAATGCCGGTAGTGATTAAAAGAAAAGGCCCGGTCAGGAAAGACCGGGCCCGAAAATCAGAGGGACGAAGCGGTGAGACTTACCACCTGCCGTTCAAGCCGAATGACCAGACCACGCCAGAGAGCGTATATTTGGAAGACTGGGCATAGGTCGGCAATTTGCCGAAATCGTCGCGGAAGATTTCCTTGCGGGCGTCGTTGAACACATTGCGTCCACTGAGAAACAAGCTGTAGTGTTTCGACAGGATGTAATTGGCGTTCACGTCGACCGAGGTCGCGGCGGGTTGGAACTTGCGCACGAAGTCGCCGGCGTAGGTTCCTGTGGTAATGGCGACGCGCCCCGAGATTTCGTTGTCGTTGCGGTAGGTGGCACGAACCTGCATTGTCAGCTTGCGACTGGAAAACTGCAGGCCGGCGCCGCCAAATCGATTGGCCCTTAGGGCAATGGTGGAGACGGTGGGCGTAACAGGAACGATCACGCCGGTCGGGCTGGTGATTGAATATGGGACCGGTACGTCAGGTTGTCCAAGCGTGTTAAAGGCAAAGCTCAAAAATCCGGAAACGTGTTTCCCCCAGGCGCCAAGGAAACTCAAGTCTTGGGAGGCTTGGAATTCCCAGCCGGAAGTGGTCTGTTCGGTGGCACTGTTGTAGGACGTCTTGAGAACGTAATCGTTATAGGCGACGGGATCGAGATCGAGCGCGTTGAGAATCACATCAAATCCAGGATCATTGGAATAACTCGAACTGGTTTGAATCTGGTTGGTGACATACTTGCGCCAGTACGAAACGGAAAGGCGTCCACCGTTATCGCTGTAGTAGGCGACCTCGCCATCGAAGTTAAGGGACTGTTCGGGCATGAGGTTGGGATTTGCCACCGCAATCGTGCCGAGAGTGCCGTCCGCGGGAATCGTGGTATTGTCGTCAATCTTGAAGCTACCATTGCCGGAAAGGAGTCCATTCCCCTGATCTTCCAGGTTGGGCAGCTTGAAGGCGCGGGAGACCGAGAGCTTGAGGTCGATCTTCTTGGTTAGCTTGTAGGCAACGTCGAAATTGAAGGAAGGGTGACCCTTGGAACGGCCATGCACGGGATAGTTGGATACAAGATTGAGCATTCTTGACTCCAATGAGGTTCCCACTGGACCGTAAAGGTGGTCCGGATACTTAACGCTGGCGGCATTCAGGCGGGACAACAACGCGGCATCACTCATGAAATTGGTGATGGCGGTGGTGGTGCCGTCCGCATTGGTTCGAGTCATGCTGGAGCCGTCAAACTTCACGCCGTTTTTATAGAAGTTATCTTTGTAGATGGAGCCATCGGTGTTTCTTGCGTATTGCCACTGGGAGACGGTTTGCGGTCCCCGGCCATCGCGGGTTGACGTTTCCTGACGTCCACCAACCAGCACAGAAAGCCGGTTTTTTAGAAATTTTCCGCTCAGCATTGCGTAAAAGCCCGTCGTGGTGTCCGTGATGTTTTTCTGCTGATTGGCGTAGCTGTTGTAATTGGGAATCAGATCCGTGCTGGCGATACCGAAGATCGGTTTCTGCTGGTTCAAGTCGTAGAGTTTATAGGTTGATCCCCATTCCTGGGCGGGAAGGCCAAAGCCGGGGGACTGGCCCACATAGTTGGTGTCCAGTACTTGAGCGTTGGTGTAGTTGGAACCGGTCAGCAGCGATTGCTGATAGCCAGTGCCGCGGCCGGATTTCTCC
>JBEHXD010000550.1:0-4139 GCA_048498875.1 Verrucomicrobiota bacterium | reverse complement strand
GCCGCCGGCGGGGGCACCGTCCACTTTCCGGCGGGACGGTACGTCACAGGCAGCCTGGTGATGAAATCCCACACCGCGCTCGATCTGGAGGCTGGCGCCAGCTTGGTCGGCAGCGACAAACGCACCGACTACCCCCTGGTGCGGGCCCGATGGGAGGGGCATGAGGCCGACGGCCATCGTGCACTCATTTTTGCCGAACATGCGGAAAAGGTGGCGATCACCGGCTCGGGGGTCATTGAGGGCAATCCGTCTATCGGAAAGCTGCGCTCCCCGCGCGGCGCACCGGTCATTGAGTTTTCGGAATGTGGCAACGTGAGCGTGGAGGGGGTCACGCTCAAGAGCACACGGATGTGGACCCTGCATCCCGTCTATTGCCACGACGTGCGGATCGCCGGGGTGACCTTCGAGACTTCCGGCGGCAATTCGGATGGCATTGATCCCGATTCCAGCCAGCGGGTGCGCATCGATCATTGCACCTTCACCACCGGTGACGACAACATCGCGATCAAGTCAGGGAAAGGCGAAGAAGGCGCGAAGCTTGGCAGGCCGTGCGAGGACATCACCATCACCAACTGCACGTTCAAGAAGGGCTATACTTCGATTGCCTTTGGGAGCGAACTCTCCGGCGGCATCCGCCGCGTGCGCATCGCAAACTGCACCTTCCAGCAAACGACCGTGGCCGCCTTGCAATTCAAGTCCCGCCCGGGCCGTGGTGGCTTGGTGGAGGACGTCACCGCCGAGCATCTGGTTTGCGGTCCGGCGCCGTTGCTCGAAATTACGGCAAGTTACGGCTTCAATGCGGATCCGGAGGGCATCCCGGGGCTCGAAGGGATCACCCAGTTTCGCGACATTCGGATCAACGATGTCAAATTGGACGGGAAAAGATTGATGACCGTCAAGGCGCCGGCGGAAAAGCCGGTGACGGGACTGCAGATCAAAAGCGTGACCGGCACCTGCCAGGAAGCCTCGGTGATTTTGAACGCCTCCGACGTGTCCTTCTCCGACATTCAACTGACCGGGTTCTCGGGCCCGCCTTACTTTGTCGAAAAAACCACGGGGACCGGCTTGGAAAGCGCCGTCCTCCTCAGCCAACGCAAGGCCAAGTGAAGTCGACGCACAAACAACGGAACGTCCTCGTCGCCCTCGGTTGGTATGATCATCGATTGCTAAAAGGGATCGCGACGTATGCCTCCGAGCACCGCTGGCATCTGGCCGCGCATAGCATCATCCACGAAAAGGTGATCCCGTGGGGATGGGAGGGCGACGGCGTCCTCGCCTGGCTCGCCGCGGGCGATGATCTGGCGCACTTCGTCTCCTCCGTGCGCAAGCCCACGGTCGATTTTTCGATGCGACGCCCGCACCTCCCGTTCGCCCACGTGGTGCAGGATCACGAAAAAACGGGGCATCTGGTCGCCGAGCATTTTCTTTCCCGCGGCCTGCAGCAGTTTTGTTTCTACAGCGACTCCGAAAACTGGTCCCAGGTGGAGCGTGGGGAGGGCTTCGCCCAGGCCCTTCGCCTGGTGGGGCACGACTGTGAATGGTGGCGCTGGCGCGACGCGGAGGGGCAGGGGACCGGGCAAAATGAATGGCTCCGCCGCCGCCAATGGCTCCTCGCACGGATCAAATCCGCGCCGAAACCCGTTGCCATCTTCGCGGCCAACGGGACGCTGGCCGTGGAGATTCAAGAGCTTTGTCTCGATGCCGGCATCGCCGTGCCCAGCGAAGTGGCCATGGTGGGGATTGACGACTACCTGCTTTCGGTCAGCGCCGAAAATCGCTCCATCTCGGGCGTTGATACCAACCTGGAGGAGCAGGGTTATCAAGGCGCCGCCGTTCTGGATCGGATGATGCGCGGCGGAAGTGTCCCAGCCAAACCTCTCCGCATTGCTCCTTCTGCGGTGATCACACGCAAGAGCAGCGATATCCTCGCCGTAAAACACGAAGGCGTGGCGCGGGGCCTCCGCTTCATCGCTGACCATTTCGCGGAAGCAATTGGCGTGGATGACGTGTCTCGTGCCGCGGGCATGTCTCGCCGGGGCTTGCAGCAGGCATTTTGCGAAAACGCCGGTTGCACGCCGAGCGACAAAATCCGCCAGGTGCGAATCGAACTGGCCAAACGGTTGCTCGCGGAGAGCGACGACAAAATTGAGCTGATCGCGCGCCGGAGCGGTTATCCGAATCTCAACACTTTCTTCATCGCCTTTCGGAAACTGGAAAAGGTGACCCCGGCCGAATTCCGCAAGGTCGCCCGACGCGGGCGTTGATCCCATTGCATGCCAATCCGTCCTTTTATCCACGACGACTTCCTTCTGAGCACCGCAACCGCGCGGCGCTTGTACCATGAGTTCGCAGAGCCGGCGCCGATTCTCGACTATCACTGCCATCTTTCGCCGCGCGATCTCGCGGTGGACCGGCAGTTCGCCAATCTGTTCGAGATTTGGCTGGAAGGAGATCACTACAAATGGCGGGCCATGCGGGCCAACGGGATGCCGGAGCGCTTTTGCACCGGCGCGGCCACACCGTTTGAAAAGTTCAAAGCCTGGGCGTCCACCGTTCCTCAGACATTGCGCAATCCGCTGTACCATTGGACTCATCTGGAATTGGCGCGCTATTTCGGAATTACGGAGCTGTTGGACGATACGACCGCCGAGCGCATCTGGCAGCAGGCAAACGAACGACTCGCAACGCCCGAGTTCTCCGCCCAGGGAATTCTGACACGATTCCGCGTGACGGCTCTCTGTACAACAGATGATCCCGCGGATGATCTTTCGGCTCACCAAGCGCTCCGCGACAGTGGACTCAAGACCCGGGTGTTGCCGACCTTCCGCCCCGACGCCGCCCTGGCGGTCCATCAACCAGAGATGCTTCGCGGGTGGGTCGCACGGCTGCGGCAGGTGAGCGGGCGGCCCATCGACTCGCTGACGGAACTCCTCGAAATATTACGGCAGCGGCTGGATTTCTTCCACGCACAAGGCTGTCGCTTGTCGGACCACGGCCTGGAACGTTGTTACGCAGACGATTGCACCGAGGCCGAGGCCAAAGTCATCTTCGATTCCGCGCTCCGGGGAACACCGGCCAGCGCGACGGAGCAGGCAAAATACGCCTCCTTCCTGCTTCACTTTCTCGGGCAGATGTACGCGGAGAAGGGATGGACGATGCAACTTCATCTCGGGGCGCTTCGAAACAACAACACCCGTCTGCGTCGCCAACTCGGCCCCGATACCGGCTTTGATTCCATCGGCGATTTCCCGCAGGCCCAGGCGCTGGCCAGTTTCCTGGATCGCCTCGATACGGCGAAGGCGCTGCCGAAGACCATCGTCTACAATCTGAACCCGGCTGATAACTATGTTTTCGCGGCGATGCTCGGAAATTTCCAGGACGGCAGCATTCCGGGAAAAGTGCAATTTGGCAGCGGATGGTGGTTTTTGGATCAGAAAGAAGCGATGGAATGGCAACTCAACACCCTTTCGAATCTGGGATTGCTCTCCCGTTTTATCGGCATGGTTACCGATTCCCGCTCATTCATGTCTTATCCTCGGCACGAATACTTTCGCAGGGTCCTCTGCAACCTCATCGGAGGGGATATTGAGGCCGGCACGTTGCCCAACGACGACGCGCTGATTGGACCGCTGGTGCGTAACATCTGCCACGAAAACGCGCGCCAATACCTCGCCCTTTCATGACCAGTGAAAGACTCTCGCTTGCCCGACACCCCGCATCATTCTTTCAGGCAGCCGTGGCGCGAGGCCGGCGCTGACCATCGACCTCCATCAGCGAGACGGAGTTGGTGAAGGTGCAGGACCCTTTCCGCGGTCACCTGAAAGCCGTCTCCGGCAGCCCGAGCACCACCCACGCCGACAATCGCGACGGCTCCATGATCTGGCGCGACCGACACCGACGGCACCAGCGGTATCGTCATTGCGGAAGTGCCCTCGCAGCGGCCGAAACGTCGGCCGAGGGCGAGTTGGCTTCAGTGGTTAGTGTTGCAAATCAATCGGCAGATTTCCGGGGTGACGAAATCCATCACGGACACCCCGAATTTGTGCGTGCCGGCGTTTGAAAAGAACGACCTCAGCTCCGGGTTGATGAAGTTGGAAACCTTTCGGATATTGGGGACTCCAAGCAGCCCTGGTTGGAAG
>JBEHXD010000549.1:0-4140 GCA_048498875.1 Verrucomicrobiota bacterium | reverse complement strand
CGTCTGGTGCCGGAATTCTGGGGCAAGCTCTCCTTCTGGATCATCTTTGTCGGCTTTAACTGCACGTTCTTCCCGATGCACTTCCTCGGCCTGAACGGCATGCCCCGCCGCACCTGGACCTACGACGGTAACATGGGTTGGAACGAGGGCAACCTCTTCGCCACCTGCGGCGCGTATCTGCTGGGTATCGGTATCTTCACCTACTTTGCCGTTTTGATCTACACCTACTTCAAGGGCGAGAAGTGCGGCAATGATCCTTGGGACGGTCGCACCCTCGAATGGTCGATCCCGTCACCTCCTCCGGAGCACAATTTCGCCGCCATTCCGACCGTGCACGCTCGCGATGCCTACTGGTATGAAAAGCACCACAAGGATGAGATCGCCAAGGAAAAGGCCGCTTTGATCAAGGCTGAGGAATCCCATGGTGGCATTCACATGCCGGATCAGTCCTGGTACCCGTTCTTCTCTGCCGTTGGTCTGCTGATCGGCACCTACAACATGGCCCAGATGCATCTTCCAGTGGTTTTCGGAGACGAGCACAAGCATGTGCTGGAAAACCACATTCCTCTCGCGATCGCCGGTGGCGTAATCCTTCTTCTTTCCTGTTATCTTTGGGCCCTCGAAGGTCCCGCCGGTTACCACATTCACCTCGACGCCGACGGCAAACCCATCGATTCGCACGGTCACCACTAAGATTTACCGATCACTCTCATGAGCAGCCACGCGGCCACCGGTCATATCGACCACCATCACGACCACACGACCTCAACCGGCATTCAGAACAAGAAGCTCCTTTGGTGGGCTTTTCTTGCTTCGGATTGCATGTTCTTCGGGGCGCTGATCTCCACGCATCTCGTCTATCGCCTGAATCCGCCTCCGGGTAACGCGGTCCCGACCCAGGTCTTCAACATCGAGCTCACGTCGTTCTCGACGTTCATCCTGCTCATGTCGTCGCTGTTGATGGCGCTGGCCGTGAATGCGATTCAGAAGGGCAACGTGAAGAGCACGCGCCTGATGCTGCTCGGCACGATGTTCTTCGGATGTATCTTCCTCGGCGGCCAGGTGTTCGAGTTCGGTCACTTCGTGCATCAGAAGCACATGACGCTCTCGAATAGTATCTTTGGTTCCACGTTCTACACCCTGACCGGCACCCACGGCACGCACGTCGCGATCGGCGTGCTGCTGCTCGGCATGATGTACGTCCGCACCTTCAAGGGCGCCGATGGCAGCGGCTTCTTCAAAAATTTCATCCATCTCGCCGCCATCTGCGTGGTGATGGGCGTTTCGTTCATCTTCGTCGTTCCGGGCCTGATCGAAATGGTGTACGGCACTCCTTTGACCGAGTTCCTCCACGAAGCCCAATTCCCGCTCATTCTGGGAGCCGTAGCGGCCGTGGTCCTCTTCATCTTCAGTCGGAGCCATGGTGAAGTCGATTTCGGCGAGAAGAACGCGATCGATGTCGAAACCATCGGCCTTTACTGGCACTTCGTCGATATCGTCTGGATCATCATCTTCACCGCCGTCTATCTCCTCGAATATCTCTGAGTTCTGCCCGCCCGACCTGCTCTCAGCACTCAACTCCTAACTTTTTCCGCCATGTCCGCTCCCGCCGCCAACCCACCCGCCGCCGCCGGTCATCACGAGCCGAGCAAATACCACTTCTACATCCAGATCGCGATGATCCTCGCCGTAATCACCGGCGTGGAGGTTGTGCTGGTTTACCTCCCCTTGCCCAAGAGCCTGGTGGTTGGCGCCCTCGTGACTCTTTCCGCGGTGAAGTTTCTGTTCGTTATCTTTTACTTCATGCACCTGCGCTGGGACAAGGTGTTCTGCACGATTCTGTTTTTCATCGGTCTGATCCTGGGCGGCTTCACGATGTTTGCCCTGCTTCACCTCTTCGGAGCCGAGGCCAGTAAGCCGCTGAGTGCTGCCGTGATTCAAACCTCTGCTGCGTTTGCCAGCCTCGTCTGATCAAGAGAACATCGATCATTTCCAAACCGCGCACTTCGCGCGGTTTTTTTATGGTTCAAAACCACCGAACCAGAGCCGGATAGATTAACCACTAATCCACACTAATAATCACTAATGTCCGGAGTTTTTTGGATTAGTGAGTCATTAGCGTGGATTAGTGGTTAAGAAATTCCGCGGTTAGTGGATCGTGCATTTTGACTGCAGATAACGCTGTGGGAATGGACATCCCGACATTTTTCGATTCCTTCGCCTGACCGCCCACCCTCTGCTTTATGATCGATTGGACCCACTGGCACAACGAACCGATTCTCACGGGCGGGCTTATTTTCATCGCGTGGTTATATGCGGTTCTCACGGGTCCCTTGCGCGAACGCCTGGCTCCCGGTGCACCTTATCCGCGAAGCCACGCCGTGAAGTTCTACAGTGCCTTGGTGTGCTTTTATCTCGGGGTCGGCTCGCCCCTCGAACAGATCGCCGAACGCTACCTGCTCAGCGCGCACATGCTGCAGCACCAGATCATCATTTATCCCGCGGCGATTCTCTTTCTGCTCGGCATTCCCGACTGGTTGATCCGACCGGTCACCAGTCTGCCTTCGC
Organism: Verrucomicrobiota bacterium; assembly: GCA_048498875.1. GTDB lineage: Bacteria > Verrucomicrobiota > Verrucomicrobiia > Opitutales > Opitutaceae > Lacunisphaera. The sequence goes on along the minus strand of JBEHXD010000549.1, from coordinate 1,572 downwards.
TTCAAACTTTATTCCGGATCATTACCCGGCCGCTTTTTTGCGGGATACTTTATACCGTCATATTGACCGGCTGGCATCACCCGCTCGCCTACGATTGGGCCCTGCAAAACCGCGTGGTTCATATCGCCGAGCACTTCATGATGTTCGGTGCCGCGCTGTTCTATTGGTGGCCGCTCTACAGCCCATCGAAGGAATTCCCGCCGTCGAGTTACGGAACCCAAATGCTTTATCTCCCGGCCGTGATCATCGGCATGACCCCTGTCTTCGCTTACATCACTTTTTCGTCCGATATCCTCTATCCGACCTACGAATACGCTCCCCGCATCAGTTCGTTGTCTGCGGCCGGTGATCAGTTACTCGCCGGCTGCATGATGAAACTGATCGGCATGTCCGTCGCGATGGTCGCCTTCGCAGTCACCTTTGTCCACTGGTACCGCGATTCCGAACGAAAAAATCCCGCTCTGGGCCGCCTGGCGGCAAAGGCGAAGTAGCGATCAACCTAAAACAGACACCGCCCGTATCTCGACCGTGGCCAACAACTGTCGGGCCAGCGCACTCGCCTGTTCACGAATTTCGGGAACCGAGGTGGTTTCCCAGAGCACGCCTTTCAAGGGCGCGCCGATGGTGAACAACCATCCCACCGGATCGCCCCGGTAGCGTTGAACGCTGCCGTCGGCCGTCGCGGTGATGCCCAGCGCGAGGGGATCGTGATCGATCAACCCGCGTGCCAGCAAATTGATCAGCAAAGGATGCTGGTATTTCGAATAATCACTGCGGGGCCCGGTGCAGTTGATCACTTTCGCCACCTTCACGGTCTGAACCAGCCCGCCGCGACGCAGGCGGAACTGCGCCTCGATGCCATCCGGCTTTTCCGAAAGCTTCTGCAAGCGACCGGCATGAAATTGCAGGCGACCGGTTTGACATTGCGCATCGATTTTTTCGGCCACCGCCGGGGCCACGCGATGGCGGTGAATTTCCCAGAACGGACGCACGTGCCGCATGAATTTCGCCCGTTCGTCCCACGACAGATTCCGCCACAGATCCGTCAGGTGCGGTCGCATCGCATCCAGCACGGCCCGCCAGTCGACTCCGGCTTTCGCCGCCCGCCGCACTTCGATTCGAATCCGGCGAAACAGCGCGAGCATCGTTCGCGGCGTCGCTTCGCCCGTCAGAAAATCCGGGTAATCGGAAACGTTTTTATGGACCTGCGGCCGCAATCCGCGACGCGAGAGGGCAAACACATTGCCCACGTGGCCGCGCGCCTGCAGCTCCAGCACAATGTCGATGGCCGTCAGCCCCGCGCCCACGATCAACACGTCGGCGTCATTGGGAATGCCGGCCAGCGTGCCATGCCGCCAGGGAACGTGCACGTAGCGCTGGGAGTGATAAACGGGCAATGGCTTCTTGATCGGGTATTCGCCGGGAAGATTGCCGATCGCCAGCACCACGCGATCTGCGAGAAAGGAACGCCCGTCGCCGCAGCGAATGCGGACCATTTCCCCCTCTTCTTCAAAATCCACGACCTCTCCCTTGATTCGCTCCATCTCGACATCCGCCGCCGCAGAGCCCTGG
>JBEHXD010000548.1:0-4151 GCA_048498875.1 Verrucomicrobiota bacterium | reverse complement strand
TTTAGGATTTAGTGATTATGCATCGTGCAGCGTTGCGCTGCAAGTGCATGCGCGAAGTTCCTGCAGCGTTACGCTGCAGGGGGTTAAGCGATTGGATTTGCACAAAGTGGGGTGATGCGCTTGTGTGCGCAACGTCGTACTTGCGCAGATATTGCGTCGTTCGACCGAAAAAATATTTTCAATGTTCGGGGTGACGGCCCGCCAGAAACGCGATCAGCACACCCAACACGCCCGTTACACCCCAGCCGGGCAGCGCGAGGAATGTGGCGGTGGGCGCGGCGAAACCGGGATGGGTTTTCAGCCAGGCGGTGAAATGCGCGAAACTGTCGCCGCTCGCCAGCTCCCACACCTGTTGCAACGAGCGCACCGTCAACTGCCCGCCCGCTTCGAGCGAACTCAGCATGTCGATAGCAAGAAGCAACATCGCGGCAAGGATGAGCGCGAGGCTGAACAATCTCAGCGTGATGGAAACGAATTTCGGATTGCCGAGATGGCGAATCCCGCCGCCAGGCGATTCCCCCGGCTCGCGTTCGGGGTCGTTTTTGCGGGACAGGAAGGCCAAAACTTCCACTTGGTTCATGGTTTCTCGCCGCGAAACGCCGCTAGTATTTCATCAGGCAAAGGATTGTCGAAATCGGGACCGATCCAAATCTCGCCTTTCAAATAGCCAGGTTTGTGATCAGGACGTTTCTCCGCCTTCTTGATTGGCACCAGCTTGGCGATGGGTTTGCCAGCGCGTGCGATCACGATTTCTCCGCCTGCCTCGACTTTCGAGACCAGGCTGGAGAAATGCGTTTTGGCGCGACGAATGTTGACCGTCTTTTCCAAGCAATGCGACCTTAGTTCATCTGCTAATCTAGCGCGTGATTTTCCTTATTTGAAATCCCTCGATTCGTCATTACCGTCCCGACTCTGTCGCTGGGATTATCCGGGCAACCCACTTTCTTTTTCAAAGAAAATTGGGTCGCCCGCACAAAAGGCGGGCGATGACGGAGGTCAGGTGATTCGAAATAAATTGCTCTAGCGTTTTGAACCCGGGAGCCGAGTTGGACGTTTACGCCAAGAGCATAAGTTAAATCACCGGTTCCGGCACAAAAGTCATTTTGACCCGCGTAATTCTGACGACGTTTGGGCTTTCAGATTCGATATCGGAGTAAATATCTACGCTCCAACCAAAGTGGCCATCAAAGCCTTGCAATCGGACACAGCCCGCTTCGATGCAGCGATTTGCCGACTCAAAATCGGTAGCACTAAGCTTTGCCAGCTTATTCTGGGAATCTTCACAAAAGTGCTCCATCGGGCTGTCACACTCGAGGGAGAAGGGCAATGGTTTCCGTTGGCTGCGTGCCATCGCTACAACGATGCCAAAGATTTTCGCGCCAGCAGTTGCGATTTCCGATGAGGCCGAGGTGAAAACATTAGACGCACCGGACCGCGCCATAAAATCGGACCTGATCGCCGTATGATGACACCTATCGGTGAGCGTATCGTGTTGCAGACCGTGAGTGCCATCGGGGGGCGCGGCGACGACAAACAGACTCTCAAACATTTTCTCGCTTGCGTGGTAGGCAGGAAGGCTCTCAGCGGTGTTATGCTCAGGCCGTATTGCATCGAGCGAGATGTGCTTAAGCTCAACGGTGCAGATATTTTCGGCTAAAGGTTCAGGCATTGCAAATAAGGTGATTGCACTCAGGCCGCCGCCGAGAGGTCTGTCGGAGTAGAAGGTTTTTGCCACCCACACTTTGTCGCTATCGCCAACAAGCTGAGCAATCTCTTGAGGTGGCATCTTCAAGAGCATATCGGCGGTAATCGACATGTTTGCGTTCACGCCGGAAGCTGCTCCGGCAGCCGCCCCACCACATGCCGCCACGAATAGCGTAGCGATGCCGTTTCGAAAAAATGAGGCAAGACGCATGAAGTGCGGTCTCATAATCCAAGAGCTAAGAAGTGCTATAGGATAAGGCAAAAATGTCCCACTAACAAACAATGCCCTCGCTTATGGTTTGGGATAGAGCTTGCCGTTCTTATCGGTATACCAGCCAAGCTTGCCGTCGAAGAACAGGTCCACGTCGGGATAGACGGTGGAATCGTCGATGGTGCGCGTGCCGACTTCGAGGCAGGTGGCGGGCGCGTTGGATTTGTTGACGAGGTGGTGGCCGTTGGCGACGGTCTTGGGGAAGGCCGCGCAGTCGCCGGGGCGCAGGATTTCCTCGCCTGCATCGGTGATGAGCGTGAGTTCGCCGGTGAGCACGTAGACGAATTCGTCTTCCTTGTCGTGCCAATGACGCTGGCTCGACCATGCGCCGGGCGGAAGCGTGAGGATGTTCACGCCGAAATCGTTCAGGCCGCCCGCATCGCCCAAGGCCTGACGTTCACGTTTGGCGGCCGGTTCGTGAAAGGGTGCGGGATAGAGCGAGCCTTTGCGCAATGGTGCTTTGGAAATGTCGATCTTGGGCATCGGTGCCTCCGTTGCCGCCACGATAAAACAAAACCGCCCGCGAGACATCTCTCGCGGGCGGTTTGGCATTTCAAACCGGTGTTACTCGGCAGGCGTTGCCTGACCTTCGGCAGCCTGCTTCTTGCTGAGGTCTTCGCCGGTTTCCTGGTCGACCTGCTTCATCGACAGCCGCACCTTGCCGCGGTCGTCGAAGCCGAGCAGCTTCACCTTCACGGCCTGGCCTTCGCTCACCACGTCGCTCGTCTTGGCGACGCGCTTGGCGGCGAGTTCGGAAATGTGGACGAGCCCGTCCTTCGGTCCGAAGAAGTTCACGAAGGCGCCGAAATCCATCACCTTCACGATCTTGCCGTCATAGATCTGGCCGACTTCCGGTTCCGCGGTGAGGCCGCGAATCCATTTGAGCGCCGCCTTGATCGACTCGCCGTCGGCGGATGCGATCTTCACCGTGCCGTCGTCTTCGATGTTGATCTTGGCGCCGGTCTTTTCGACGATCTCGCGGATCACCTTGCCGCCCGAACCGATCACGTCGCGGATCTTGTCGGTCGGGATCTTGATCTGCTCGATGCGCGGGGCATGTTCGCCAAGCTCGGCGCGGGCATGATTGATCGCCTTGTTCATCTCGCCGAGGATGTGGATACGGCCGTCTTTGGCCTGACCCAAAGCGACCTTCATGATCTCTTCGGTGATGCCCGCGATCTTGATGTCCATCTGCAGCGAGGTGATGCCGTCTTCCGTACCGGCCACCTTGAAGTCCATGTCGCCCAGGTGATCTTCGTCACCCAGGATGTCGGACAGGACCGCATAGCGCGTGCCTTCGAGGATGAGGCCCATCGCGATGCCCGCCGTCGGCTTCTTGAGCGGTACGCCCGCATCCATCAGCGCAAGGCTGGTGCCGCAGACCGTCGCCATCGAGGACGAACCGTTGGACTCGGTGATTTCCGACACCACGCGCAGCGTGTAGGGGAACTCGTCCTTCGTCGGCAGCATCGGATGAATGGCGCGCCAGGCGAGCTTGCCGTGACCGAGGTCGCGGCGGCTGGGCGCACCCATGCGGCCCGTTTCGCCGACCGAATAGGGAGGGAAGTTGTAGTGCAGCATGAAAGTCTGCTTGCCGGTGCCTTCCAGGCTGTCGACGAACTGTTCGTCTTCGGCGGTGCCGAGCGTGGTGACCACCAGCGCCTGCGTCTCGCCGCGTGTGAACAGCGCCGAACCGTGGGTGCGCGGCAGGACGCCGACTTCGGCGACGATCGGGCGGACCGTGACGAGATCGCGGCCGTCGATACGTTTTTTCGTGTCGAGCACGGCGTTGCGCATGATGTCGGCTTCGACTTCATGGAAGAAGTTGCCGTAATCCTTCGCCGTCAGCTTGCCTTCGCCTTCGCCGACGAAGTCGGCTTCATATTTCTTGCGCACGGCCGCGATGGCATCGCGGCGCTCATGCTTCACGGCGATCTGGAATGCCGCGGCAAGTTCGCTGCCGGCAGCCGCCTTGATCTTCGCAACCATCGGGGCGGAGGTGTTTTCCGGAACCGGGCGCGGATCTTTCGCGGACTTCTCGGCGAGGCGAATGATGGCGTCGATGGCGTGCTGCATCTCGCGGTGACCGAACATCACCGCACCCAGCATCACGTCTTCGCTCAGTTCCTGCGCTTCGGATTCCACCATCATCACGGCGTCATGCGTGCCGGCGACG
>JBEHXD010000547.1:0-4158 GCA_048498875.1 Verrucomicrobiota bacterium | reverse complement strand
CGGCAACCAGCGCCGGAAAGGAGGGAGGTTTTTCGGAGGTCATGGGAAAAGGCGCCGGGCCAGGCGCCACCCGAGAAAACGGGCGGCAAGGAGAAACCGGCCGCTGCCGGGAAACGGCCGGACGCTGCCGCCGAGATTGCGGGAGGCATCGTTCGCGGTACGCGCCAGGTCGGGGGCGCCGGGGTACAGCTCGAAGGCGGTGCATTTCCAGGCGTAGGCGGCGGCGGCGCGAGACCGCGGCGAAGCATCGCGTTGCAAGAGGTGCGCGATCGTCAGCTCCATGGAGCGATGGAGCGAACGCAGGGCCCGGGGATCTTTGCGACCGCTGAGACTGCCCGGGAGGTTGGAGCGGTAATAACTCCGGGCATCGCCACAATACATGATCCGGCCCGAGGTGAGCGCAACCCGGGCAAAGTATTCCCCGTCGTCGTTGAGCGAAAGCGATTCGTCCCAAGGTCCGGCGTGTTCCAGCAGGGCGCGCGGCGCCAGCCAGGCAGCAGGATGCATCATGGTGCGGGCCTCGAAATTAATCTGAAGAAATTCCACCCCGGTCAGGTCGCGCTCATTGGCTTCCCCGGTGAAGCGGGCTTCCGCCGGATTGTTTTGAAATCGGGCCCACGCGCCCGAGGCGAGAACCATCGGATCGGACGATTTCAGGCGCGCCATCTGCCGGGCAATTTTATCGGGCGCGAGCAGGTCATCGGCGTCGAGGAATTGCACGAAATCCCCCTGGGCCGCGCGCAATCCGGAATTGCGCGCCGCGGCCGCGCCGGCATTGGCCTGCGCAATGACCCGGACCCGCGCGCTTTCGTAGCGGCGCGCGATTTGCAGCGAATCGTCGGTCGAACCGTCGTCCACCAGCACGATTTCCGTGGGCGTCCAGGTTTGCGCGAGCGCCGATTCCAACGTCGCCGCCAGCCACCGCGCGGCGTTGTAACAGGGAATGATGATGGTGACGCGGGCTTCGCTCATTTCACATCGGTCGGCGAAACCGAAATTGCCCGCCGCCAGTTTTTTTGAAAAAACGCGCGCTTCGAATCGGCGACATAGTGATGCATCACGGCCCGGCACTGCGACGCCTCGGGTTCCACCGGCAGGGTGACGTAGTCGGCCGCCGGCGCGATGTCGCAGGAGCGTCCGGCAAGCAGCATCGCGATGAGCGCCTGCTCGAGGTAATAACTGGTGCGTTCGCGGGCGATCAGCGTGGCGCACCACCGTTCCAGACGATCCCAGTCGAGCTCGCTGCTGTTGAGGCCGGTCAGGCCCACATTGACCAGATCGGCCACGGCCGTGCCGGCCAGATCGTTCATCAGCGGCCGGGTGTAGCCATACGAGGTCTCACAATCCACCGCGTGCAACGGACGGGTGGGCGAATCGAGCCACGTCAGCAGGAAATCCGGTTTTCTAAAAAACAGGAGATCGGAGTCGATGACGAGTTTCCAGCCCGACGCGCCGACGTGGGGATCGGTGAGTTTGCGGAGATTAGGATAGTTGCTCCATCTCTCGCGCAAGGCGGGAAATCGGGTGGCGGGTAAAAATTCGTTCAGCCGGCTCACGATTTCGCGGCGTTCGACGAAACGAATGGCGGGAAAAAGCCGGGCGAGCGGAGCGCGATATTCCGGGGCGAGGGAACCATCGTCGTAGATCACCGGCGCGAGGGTTCGACCTGACTGCCGGGCCAGCGTCCAGAGACAAAAGGCGGTTTGATACCAGAAATTCCGGCCGGTGAGCAAATGGAGCTCGAGGGGCTTGCCGACGGCGTCGGGCAATTGCGGCAAACTAAACGCGGCCTGTTCCATTTCGCGCCGGCCCTGAGCGGTGCGGCGTCGCTCGAACGGTCCGCCCCCGGAGAAAAATTGGAGTACCGCTCCCACTGGGGCGTGGTAGGCGTGGTATAAAAACCGTCCGGCGAGTTGACGGGGCGTCATGGACGATCTGCGGCTTTGAACAGGGCGGCGTACTGCGTGGCGTCGAGCGTGCGCACGTGGTCGTAGGAGGGGTTGCGCAGGCGCAACAAACGGCCGGCGAGTTCCGGTCCCAGCAGGCGTGAAAGTTTTTGAAACCCGGGCAGTCCGAGTCGGGCCAATGGTCCGCGGGGCGAACGTTGCCAGAGGGAAAGCATGCGGCGGGAAAAGCCGGAATCGAAGCGACGCGGTAAACCCCGCCAGGTCAGAAAGGCACGTTCCCCCACGAGAACACGCGCGTGCCGGGTGCGGTCGTCGTCCGGGCATCGCCGGATAAATTGCTCCATGATCCCGAGCGCGGCCAGTCCGAGCTTTTCCCAATGATGACTGTAGCGGAGTTCCACGTGCACGCCGGCGGCGGCGAGCGGAGCGTCCACCTTGGCAATGCGGGCCGGACTGGTGCAAAGGTTGTAGTAGAGCCAGGCGTCGCCGGCGGCGTCGTAACGCCGTTCGGGCGGTACCAGCGGAGTGGAGAGCAGTGAAAGGAGATAGGAGCGGCGATAGACCGGATTGTGGGGGGCCGGCTGGACGCAAAGGAAGAATTCGGCCGGATCCTTGGTTCGCGACAGAGTTTCCGCCGGCTCATAGTGAATTTCGTTGGTCGCTTCGTTAATGCGGGCGCGGGCCATATCGCCGTAAACCACGTCGGAGTTGTCCGAAACGGCCGGCTCCAGTTGCCGGATAAATTTGTCCGTGGGAATCAGGTCGTCGGAATCGAGAAACAGGATCCATTCGCCACGGGCGGCGAGCAACCCGGTCTGGCGGGCGACGATGGACCCCTGATTGGCCTGGCGAAGATGAGTGATGGGCCAGCCGAAGTTTTCGGCGGCAAGTTGCCCGGCGAGGGCCGGCGTCGAACCGTCGTCGACGAGCAGGATTTCGCCGGGGTTCCCGCCAAGCCGGAGCAGGGCGTCGGCTGCGCTACGCAGGGTCTGACGAAGCGGGCCCAGGCGGTTGAAAGCCGGGATGATGATGGAAACGTGGGTCATCGGGCCGCCGCTTCCGCGAAGCGGCGCGCGGTGTGGCGATCGAGATAATCGAAAATATCCCCGTGCTCCCGCCGGGCCCGCAGCAGACGACGGTTGGTGCTGACATGGCGAAACCACGAAACCAGGATGCGGGGCCATTCGGCGAGGCGCACGTGACGGGCCAGGGGACGCGCGAGGCCGACCAGGTGGGACGCGATCAGCAAGCCGGCGAGTTCGTTGGCGGGAGACTGGCGCGCCCGGTCTGCGAGTTGCCGCCAGCCTTCGCGATCCAGCCGGGCGTGACGGACATAGCTTGCGGCCATGAGCGCTTTCATTTGCGCGGCGAGCAGGCTGCTCGATTCACGATGGGTCGTCTGGGTCCAGGCAAAATTCACCAGCGGCTCGGGATGAAAGAGAAGCGGGAAGTGCATCGCGCGCTCGCGAATCGGCTCCATCGCGAGGAAGGGCGTTTCAGGCGGCACGATCAGGTCGGCCAGGGCGCGGTTGCGGATCAGGGCGGAGCCGTTGGAGTGAACCAGTGAGTCCAAATGACGAAAGTGCGGCCACGGGAAAAGGGTGGGACCGTTGAAATCCAGCGCCGGCCAGATCGTGTTGCCGGTTTGCGTCCATGACCGGTCGGGATTCTCGCGCCAGATTTTCATGTTCGCCCACGCCACGTCGACGCCGGGATTGGCGTCCAACAGGCCGACGAGTTTTTCCAGGAAGGTGGGCTCCCACCAATTGTCATCCTCGAGCAGGCAAACGTAACGCTCGGGGCAAGGTTGGAAGACCAGATTGAACGTGCGGTTTGGGCCGAGATTTTCTTCGTGACGGACGTAGCGGATACGGGCATCCGCGGTTTCGCTGACGAGTGTGGCCGGGTAGGGATCCTGGGGATCGTCATTGTGCAACTCGCAAACCCAGTCCTGAAACGATTGCTGGCGGAGGCTGGCCAGGGCGCGCGGAAGCAAATGGTTTCGCCGATAAGTCAGGAGGTAAACACGGACAACGGGCATCGTGAATCAATCGAAGGCGGCGAAGGGAACGCCGCCGGAAATGCGGTCGTGCAGGAACTCAGGATCGGGAACCAACGAAATTGGACAGGTTGTGGGCGGTGTCTTCATTTCGCGTCAGCTGGCGGAGTGAAAATCCCGCGCCATGCACCAGGGCATGCAGGTCGGCCGGTTGACCGGTGGTGAGAAACTGATTATCGGCTTCGAAGACCA
>JBEHXD010000546.1:0-4163 GCA_048498875.1 Verrucomicrobiota bacterium | reverse complement strand
CGGTTTATCAGGAGGAAGACCTCACCAGCCAAACCCGCATCGATGCCCGCGGCAGGATCAATTTGCCGCTGATCGGCGAAGTCACGGTGGGCGGTCTGACCGTGGTGGAGGCGCAGAAAGTCATCCAGGACGCCTACAAGTCGGGACGTTTTTTGCGAAATCCGCAGGTCACCGTCAACGTGATCGAATATGCGCCGCGTGAAGTTTCCATTCAGGGCCAGATTCGCAATCCGGGGCGCTACACCTTGCCCATCGAATCCACGTTCACCGTGGTGGAGTTGGTCACCAAGGCGGGAGGCATCACGGATATCGGCAAGGGTTCGGCCGTCAGCGTCACGCGGGTCTCGGCCGATGGCTCAAAAAAAGTCTTCGTAATCGATGTGGATAACGTCATTAAAGGGAAAAAGGACCAGAAGAATGACGATAACACCCTCCTCCTCCAACCTGGTGATGTCGTCTACGTGCCCGAGCGCTTGATTTGATCGCTCTCCGATGCCTGCTTTCGACGCCCCACCCCCGACTGGCTCCGGCAAAGCTGCCTCCCTGCACGGGAACGACCAGCAGATTACTGAGCGCCGCACGTTGCGCGATTATTACGTGATTCTCCGCGAGCGGCTGTGGATCGCGCTGCCGGTGGCTTTGCTTGTGGCGATTTCACTCGGCTATTATCAGGCGAAGGAGACGCCGATGTACTCGAGCGTCGCGACGATGCAGTTCGAACGTCCCGAGCGTGTCGTTCTTAACGAGCAGGTCGTCGATTCCTCGATTCGCTCCGACGCCGACCTCAACACCCATTTGAAGTTTCTCGAGAGCGCCCGGCTGCGGTCGATGGTCGTGCAATCGCTCACGCCTGACGAAGTCAAAACCCTGCAGCGTCCGTATCTCAAGAACCTGCCTCCGGGGACCAGACCACCCGATGCCGCGTCGATCCTGGGGACCATGACGCCACAGTCGATTCGCAACAGCTACCTGATCACGGTCTCGGTCACTCATCGCGATTCCGAGGGCGCGGCGCTGCTGGCCAACCGTTATGTCGAACAGTTCATGCGTTACCTGATCGAGAACGTGGGTGGGAAAAACGAATTTGCCGTCGACTATCTTCGTTCGCGCGGCGAGGAATTGCGCAAGGAATCGGAGGCGGCGGAGACCCGCCTGCAGGAGTATCGCCGCAAGAACAACCTGGTTTCCCTCGACAACAGCATCAACATCGTCGGCGAACGCCTGCGGGCGATCAACACCACGCTCACCACCGCGCGACTGGCCCGGCTCGATATCGAAAACCTGCTCGGCCAGATCGAGCGGATGCAAAAAAACAACGGCAGCCTGCTGGAAATCGGCTACATTTCAACCTACGGCACCATTCCCAGCCTTAAATCCCAGCTGGCCGATCTGACCAAACAGCAATCGATCCTCGGCGAGCGCTATTTGGAAAAGCATCCCAAGATGATCGATCTCGCGAATTCCATCGAGGTCGTGAAGTCGCAACTCGCGCACAACATCGATCAGTCCATCGCCGACTTGCGCACCCAGTACGTGAAACTTCAGGAAACCGAGGCCTCCTACACGAAGGAATACCGGGACGCCGAGAAGGACCAGTTGCGGCTCGGTGAACTCTCCGTCGATTTCAAAAGCCTCGAAAACCAGGCGCAGGTCGCAAAGGCCAACTACATCGAAATCCTCAACCGGCTCAATCAGACGACCACCTCGAAAAACCTGGAAAACATTCCCGTCAAGCCGCTCGACCGCGCCACGCCCGCGGACTCGCCCTACACGCCCAATCTGCGCGGCATCATCAAAACCTGCATCGGTCTCGGGCTGTTCATTTTTGTCGGCGTGGCCATCGGCCTCAGCCTGATCGACGATCGCGTGAAAAGCGCGTGGGACATCGAGGGCTTCATCGGTGGCCATTTGCTCGGAATCATTCCCGAACTGCACGGCGTGCCGGACGACGAACGTCACTCGCTGGTCAACACCGCCAAAACTTCGCCCGCGTCCGAGGCGTTTCTCAGCGTCTACAGCGCGGTGAAAATCCAATCGAAGCTGGATTTCCCCAAAACGATGCTCGTCACGAGCACCATTCCCGGCGAAGGCAAGACGATGATCAGCTGCAATCTGGCCGCGTCGTTCGCGCGTCACGGGAAAAAAGTGCTGATCATCGACTGCGACCTGCGTCGTCCCATGCTGCACCGGCATTTCAAGCAGACCAACGACACCGGATTGCTCACTTGGTTTGAAGGCGGGGCGAAGATGCCGGCGGATCCCTTCACCGATCCAGCCCTGGCGCTGACCAAGGTGGACGAAAATCTTTTCCTGCTGCGCTCCGGAGGCCGGACCAAAGGTCCCACGGAGCTCTTCGAGCGTCCGGTGTTCGGCCAGTTTCTCGATCAAATGAAGCGCCACTTCGATTTGATCGTGGTCGATTCCCCTCCGATGGGCGCGGTGACGGATGCGCTGCTGATCGCTGAACGCACCGACGAGGTGGTGTACGTCTGTCGCTTCAATTGCGCCTACCGGAAACACATTCGTCTCTACATCAAGCAGCTCAAGGACAGCAAAGTCGAGCTGCTCGGCGTCGTCCTGAACGGACTCTCCGAACGCCGCATCGAATATTACAGCAACTACCGTTATTACCGGAGCTATAAAAAATATTATGGTTCGCAGTCCTGAGCCGGTCGATCGTTTACGCGCAAATCGGTTTGTCATCCGTCGCCACTGACGGAATCACGGTAACGCCATGGCCACTTCCGCGACCACCCCGCTCTCTGCCTTCCTCCCCGGTAATTTCGACGCCACGCGACCCGTGGCGCTGATCGCCGGACGCGGCAACTACCCGATTCTCACGGCGGCGGCGATCCGGCGCGCCGGCGTGCCGTTGCGGTTGATCGCGATGGATGATGAGACGAGTCCCGACCTGGTGGCCAGTTTCCCGGCAGCGGAAAAAATTTCCCTCAATGTGGGCCGGATTGGAAAAATGCTCGATGCGTTGAAAAATTTTGGTGCGGGTTACGCCTTGATGGCTGGACAGGTGAAGCCAAAAAAACTTTTCCACGGGCTCACGCCCGACCTGAAGGCGGCGGCAATCCTGTTTTCCCTGAAACGTCGCAACGCCGAGACCATCTTTGGCGCCATTGCCAATGAAATCGAGAAGGTCGGGGTTACGCTCCTCGACGCCCGGGCGTTTATCGACGGGGAAATGGCCACGGAAGGCTCGATGACCGGAAAGAAGTTTCCCATCGACGACGAGTATCTCGACCATGGCATCCAGATCGCACGGGAAATGGCGCGTCTCGATGTTGGCCAGGGCTGTGTTGTTCGCAAAGGCACCGTGATTGCGGTCGAGGCATTTGAGGGCACGGACGAAATGCTCCGTCGGGCCGGAACGTTTAAAACCGACGAAACGCTTTTCGTAAAAACCGTCAAAGCCCGGCAGGATTTCCGTTTTGACGTTCCGGTTTTTGGCCTGCGCACACTTGAGACCATGCATGAAGCCGGATTGGGCGCCGCGGCGTTGGAGACCGGCAAGGTGATCGTTTTGGACAAGGCTGCGGTCGTAAAACAGGCCAGGGCCTGGAATATCGCGCTTCATGGATTTTAATCCGGGCCGGTCCCTGGCGGCGAAAAACGCCCGCGCCAGCTTGCACTTTTCCACTTACAGTTTCACCTTTCCGCCATGCCCGCTGACATAGTTGAAGTTGCCATCAAAGGCCTGATGCCCACGGCCAACGGCTGCGCCGTTTTTCTCGGCAACGACGAAAAGGTATTCGTCATCTACGTCGATCCCAGCGTTGGCAGCGCCATTTCGATGACGATCAACGGCGTCAAAAAGGAACGGCCGCTGACCCACGATTTGATCGGACACATGCTCATGGGTTTCGAAATCACGCTCGAGCGGATCGTGATCAACGACGTCAACGACGGCACCTATTTCGCCCGCATCATCCTGCACATGCAGAACGAACTTGGCCGCAAGTTTCTCGAACTCGATGCCCGCCCGAGCGATTCCATCGTGCTTGCGCTGCAACATAAACGCCCGATCTTCGTCGCCCGAAAAGTTTTCGAACTCGTGGAAGACATGAGCGAAATCCTCGAGCGCGTCCTGAAGCAGCAGAAGGAAGAGCCCAAGGACGAGGCCGACCAGTGATTGGTTTGCCCGCGAATCACGC
>JBEHXD010000545.1:0-4163 GCA_048498875.1 Verrucomicrobiota bacterium | reverse complement strand
GAAATCGACGGCGTAGTTGTTGTGCTCCTCGATGCCGGTGCCGACGGTGAGGATGTTGGGATCGAAAATAATATCCTCGGGCGGAAAGCCGACCTGGTCGACGAGCAGCCGGTAGGCTCGCTCGCAGATGCGGATCTTTTCCGAGTAGGAAGCGGCCTGGCCGTTTTCGTCGAAGGCCATGACGACCACGGCGGCGCCGTAGCGCATGATCGTGCGCGCCTGATCGAGGAACTTGGCTTCGCCTTCCTTGAGTGAGATCGAGTTAACGATGCCCTTGCCCTGGAGGATTTTCAGGCCGGTCTCGATCACTTCCCACTTCGAGGAGTCGACCATGAACGGCACCTTCGCGACTTCGGGCTCGCTCGCGAGCAGGTGCAGGAAACGGTTCATCGCGGAGACGCCATCGATGAGGCCTTCGTCCATGCAGACGTCGATGACGTTCGCGCCGTTGTCGACCTGCTGGCGCGCGACGGCGACGGCTTCCTCGTATTTGCCGGCCTTGATGAGTTTCGCGAATTTTGGCGAGCCGGCGACGTTCGTGCGTTCGCCGATCATCAGGTAGTTTTTCGGATCATGCGTGAACGGCAGCGAGCCGGACAACGAGAGCTCGGGGACGAGAACATTGGCTTTGCGCGCCGGCTTCGGTTCGAGGGATTTGGCGATCGCGGCGATGTGGTCCGGGGTGTTGCCGCAGCAGCCGCCGGCGATGTTGAGCAGGCCGCTCGTGGCGAATTCCCCGAGGAAGCGCCCCATGTCGGCGGGCAGCAAATCGAAGCCCGTCGGAGAAAGCGGATTGGGCAGACCGGCGTTCGGGTAGCAGGAAATGAACGTATCGGATTTGCCGGCGAGTTCGGCGAGGAACGGCCGCATGAGATCGGGTCCGAGTGCGCAATTCAGGCCGACGGAAATCGGTTTCACGTGGCGCACGGCGTTCCAAAACGCCGCGACCGTTTGCGCCGAGATCATCGTTTCACCGCCGCGGCCGACCGCGGCCGAGATCATGATCGGCAATTTGATTTTGTCCTCGGCGAAGACTTCCTGGATCGCGACGAGGGCGGCCTTGGCGTTGAGTGAGTCGAAGATCGTTTCAACCAGCAGTAAATCGACGCCGCCTGCGATGAGTCCGCGCACCTGGCGGCGATAATCGGCTTTGACCTGGTCGAACGTGACGACGCGAAAACCGGCGTCGTCGGCATCGGGAGAAATGGAAAGGGAAACGGTCAGCGGCCCGATCGCACCCGCAACGTAGCGGCGACGGCCGGTGGCGTTGCCGATGCGGTCGGCCCATTCACGGCACTGGCGCGCGGAGGAGTGGTTGATGTCCCACGCGAGGTCGGTGAGAAATTTGTTTTCGATTACGCCCTGATAAAACGCCGGATCTTTGCGTCCGCCGGTTTCGCGGGGATCTTCCACGAAGAATTCGCTCTGGCCGATGTTGGTGGCGGAAAAGGTGTTGGTTTCGATGATGTCGGCACCGGCTTCGAGAAAGCGCCGGTGGATGTCACCGATTTCGTTGGGGCGGGTGAGCGAGTAGATGTCGCCGTTGTTTTGCAGGTCCTTGGGTGCATCCTTGAAGCGTTCGCCGCGTGCGTCTTTTTCCGTGAGATTATAGGTGCGGATGGTAGTGCCCATCGCGCCGTCAATGATGGCGATACGCTCGGCGAGCGTTTTGCGGAGGGCGATTTCAGCGGCGGTCTGGAGGGGGGAGGACATGGTCTACGTATCTTTACATCAAGATTCGATGATATGAAAAAGCAAGTGAGCTTTAACGGGTTAACAACTTATGCCCTAAAACGCTCATTAGATTTGGCTTGCAGAGTGTGGCTGAGGCCCGGATGTGTACCGGGTCTGACGTTCTTTTATTATCAACTTTGAAGAAACAGGGAAGGCCGTGAAAACCGGCCACAGTTGCGCTGCGGTAACGCATGACAAACCCATACCGACTGACAGACGTCGGGCAAAGCCAATCGGGCAACCGGTGAAGGCGAGGGGGGAGGAAAAGCGCGTGACCGCGCAAATTCCAAAGGTCCAAAACACCAAAGGCCAAAAACGGGCGGCGATTGAACGCAGCGTTTTTGAAATTTGAACACTGGTCTTTTGAGATTTGCGCGTGAAACGCGCCAGGATGCGGAGTCCGAACATCTGGCTTCAGAGACTCACCACGCTGGTGCGTAGTGCGCGCACGGCGTTTCACCTTCATCGCACAGTGAAGGGTGGGAGTGGATGCGCGCGGGCAACCGCCGCGGATCTGCTCTTGCCGCAGCATTAGCAGATCATGAAAGCCAACCTCGCGGTGTCGCTTCGACACCTTTTTGTCATCGCCGGCCTGGTGCCGGCAGCTTCCGCCTTCGCGCAGATCAATGCCGAAACGGAGAAACTTCCCGACTACGTCCTTTCCGCCACGCGAACGCCGGCGGCGCTCACCACGACCGGCACGTACGTCGATTTTATCAGCGCCGCCGACTTGCAGCGCATGCAGCTGACTAGCTTGCAATCCGCGCTCGGGGGCGTGGCGGGTGCGCCCGCTTTCAGCTCGGGCGCCCGTGGGGCGATCGCCTCGCTCTTTCTGCGCGGTTCCAATTCCAACCAGACCTTGTTTCTGGTGGATGGAATCCGGTTGAACGATCCGAACACCGATTACCAGTTGTTCCTTGGTGGCGCCTGTGTGACGGGTTGCGACAGCCTTGAGGTGGCGCATGGTCCGCAGAGCACGCTCTACGGGGGTGAGGCGATGGGCGGCGTGATCGCACTCAATGCGCAGAAAGGCAGCGGCCCGGCGAGAAATGTGGTTTCGGTGGAAGCCGGTTCCTTCGGCACGGTGCAGGGCGCGCTGAGCTCGCAGGGTGGCGACAGCGGGTCGTCGTATAATTTCTCGGCGGCGGGCGGCACGACGCAGAATGATCGTCCCAACAACGATTTTAACAGCGTCACGTACGCCCTGCGACTCGACCGGAAGCTCAGCGACAAGATCGCAGTGGGCGGAACCTATCGCGGGTTTATCGGCGACTACGGTTCGCCGGGCGATCGCTTAACGAATGATCCCGACGACAAGGAGAAGGAGAGCAACCAACTCGCCACGATCTTCGCGAACTTCACGCCGGTTGCGACGTTCAACAGCCGGGTCGTCCTCGGCGGGCAGGATCGCCGCTTCGAATCGATCAGCCCCAGTTCATTTGGAACGTCCACGACGCTCGTGAAAAACCGCCGGGTCGTGCTCGACTGGCAAAATACGATGCAATTTGGCGACCAGCACAAAGTCACGGCCGGACTGACGGCAGAGGAAAATCATACGGTGAACACAGGCTTCGGGCACATCGACAAGCACCAGCAGTTGCTGGCGTTTTTTGCGCAGGACGAATGGACCCCGGTCGATCACGTGTATCTGACCGCGGGTTTGCGCAGCGACGACTTTGACACCTTTGGTCGCGCGACCACGGGACGCGTCACGGCGGCCTGGCTCTCGAAAGATTCCCGTTGGAAACTGCGCGGCAGTTACGGCACGGCATTTCGCGCTCCCGGCTTTCTCGATCTGTACGGGAAGGAAAGTTACTACGTGGGAAATCCGAATTTGAAGCCGGAAAAGGCGGAGGGTTGGGATGCCGGCGTGGATTACTTCCTGCCGCAAAACCACGGCGTGTTGAGCGCGACCTGGTTCGATACGCGTTATCGTAATTTGATCGTGTTCGATTTCGGTGTGTTTCCCGGCACGACCGCCAACGTCGAAAGAGCCCGTACGAAAGGGTTGGAACTCGCGGGCAAATTCACGCTGCCCGGAGCGATCGAAGTGCGCGCGGCGTACACTTACCTTGAGGCGGACAACCTCACCCAGCATGTCCGCCTGCTCCGTCGTCCGCGAAGCAGTGGCTCGCTCGATGCGTGGCACGATCTGGGCAACGCCTTCAGCCTGGGCGTGGGTGTGGCGTTTGTCGCCCATCGTGAAGACGTGGACGCGAGTACGTTCGCAACCGTCAACGGCGAAGACTACACCGTCGCCCGCGTATACGGTGCCTGGAAGGCGACCTCGCGCATCACCGTGAAAGCCCGCATCGAAAATGCGCTGAACGAAAAATACGAGCAGGTGAACGGTTACCCTCAGCCTGGCTTTGGGGCCTTTGGCGGGGTGGAGTGGAAATTCTAATCGATCAATCAATCGAAGCGGGCGC
>JBEHXD010000544.1:0-4164 GCA_048498875.1 Verrucomicrobiota bacterium | reverse complement strand
CCGCTGGCTGCAACTCCACACATGAGCCGGTCAATTCCAGTCTGGTCTGTCCGCGCCCTCATCCGAATCGAGGAATGCCGGCTGGAGTTTTACCAGCAGATGGTCGATCGCGCCAACGAGGAGTCAGTGGGTGCCGCGATGAATTGCGCCCGCGGTTTGAAAGACCGCTGGTCGTTCTGTCTGCAGCGCCTGCAGTTCCGCTGCGCCCAGCTCGCGGGGATAGCCGAGCGCCAGCGCGCCGAGCAGGCCGCACAACAAATTTCTCCGGCTGCGCCGTCCCTTGGTCATGCCGTTCCGTCGAACGACGCGGTGCAGCCGGCGAATCCATCCTGAAAAATGTCGAAGATAGAAAAGCAATCCGCCGCGCTCACCGTGTTTGAAGCCAATCCCCTGGCTGTCGATCACCGGGCGAAAGTCATCGAGATCGCCAAGGCGCAGCTCGACACTCTCGTCAGCCATCGCCGCCAGGCACCTTACCGGGCGATCGCACTCGGGATCCTGCTCCATCAGCTGAAGGCGGGATGCAAACACGGCGAGTGGATGCCCATCTATGAGCAAATTTTGAAGTCTTCCAAATTTGTCACCACGGAGACGGCGCGGACCTACGCCAGCCAATACATGCGGCTCGCCACCACGTTCCTGACGGAGGCAGACGCGGCCAAGCCGGAGTTCATCCAGCTCTCGGTGAACCAGACGGAAATCAGCAAGGAGACCGGCAACGCCACCGAGAAAGCGTTCGCGAAAAAATTGGAGTCCTTCATCAGCGACCGCTCCCTGGACGAGCTGCTCACGGACTACGAGCTGCGCAATGCCGCCGCCACGAAGCGCCGCAAACTCGCCGCCACGGAAAATGCCGCTGTACCGGACGCCGCGGAAATGTCCGCGCAAGACCTGTTCAACGAGATGGAAGAACACCTCCAACTCGCCCGCAAGAGCGCCGCCGACAAAGGCGTCTGGATGCGTCTCTCGAAGCAACATCACCGGGATCTCATGGAGACCGCCGGCGAGACGTACCAGCGCATCAAAGCGCTCTACGAGAAGACACACGGCGCGGTGAAGAAATAATTTCCGACCATGAGTGACTCCCAACTCGTCCCCGCCAACCAGGAAACCGGACTGACCGCCGCCGCGGCGGAATTCATCCCGTTTCAACATCACCGCGAATGGCTCGACACGCCCGCGCACGAGCGGGAGCGCATCAAGGATTTGATCAGCGCGATGGAGCGGATCCAGACGAGCGAGGCCGGTGTGTTGACGGTGTGCGGAGAGATCGCCCTGGAGAACCGGGAGCGCGACGGCTGGAGCAAGCACAACCTCAAGACGCTCTTCTACGCCTGGGTGAAGGCGAAGGACTGGCGGGCGCTGCGCCGCAACTACAAACACGAAAGCGCGCTGCCGGTGGAGTTCATCAATTACCTCCGGGCGATGGTGCTCGTTGAACACCGCAGCCGGAAACAGGCGATCAACCGCGTGCGCGAAGCCTGGAGAAACGGCGAGAAGGTCCCCGGATACGGCACTTGGCGGGAGTGGTTTGCCGTCACGTATCAAGACCGGGAAGTGCCGAAGGGATTTTGCGGCGATTATCCGAAAAGCTGGGGCGACCGGAATTTCTACAACAAGATGCCGAGCCGGGCCCAGCACAAGTACGCGACGCGCGGTCTGACTTATGCGCAGTCTGACCTGCCGCACATCATCCGCGACACGTCGAAGCTTCGCCCGCTCGAGCTGGTGGTGTTCGACGATTTCAAAACGGACATCCGGGTGATCGCATACAACCCCGTCCTGAAAAAATGGGAGATCGTTCCCTGCGCCGGTCTGATCGCGATGGACGTGGCCACGCGCCGAATCCTCGGCTTCGCCCTGGTGCCACGCCTCACGCTGCCAAAACGAGAACAGCGCGACGACACAACGCCCTTGAGCGATGAAGAACGCGAGGGCGACGATCGCATGCGCAAGATCGCGATCAGCCGCGCCGACCTGCAGCGCGTCCTCAAATTGATCTTCAGCCGCTTTGGCGTGCCGAAGGATTACCCGATGACGCTGATGGTGGAAAACGCCGCGGCGGCAATCACGACGGACCTGGAAGCGGCCCTTGATTTGAATTTCGGCGGGCAGGTGCGCGTGTCCCGGACGAACATGCTGGAACACCGCACGCTCGCCAACGGTTTCACCGAGCGCGGCGGCAAGCCGTGGGAAAAGGGCTGGATCGAAAGTGCGATCAACGTGAAGCACAACCGGGCGGGAAATCTTCCCGGCCAAACCGGCAGCATGGAGCAGGTGAACGCGCCGGGCGACCTCACGGCGAAGGTCGCCTACGCCGAGGGAGTACTGGAAGGCGTATCGCCGGAAGACGCGGCGAAATTTTCTTTGCCGTTCCAGTCGATCGCCGAGGCGACGCTGGCCTATGGCGCAATCTTCGACTGGATGGACCAGCGCGGAGAGCACGAAGATCACAAGATGCTCGGCTTTGATCGGATCAAGGAATGGTGCGCCGGGCCAGGCCTGCCATTCCTGCCGATGGAGAAACTCGCGCTGGTACCGGTTCAAGACCACGGCGCGATGGAGATCCGCGACCGGCCGCAAAGCCCACGCGAGCGGTGGCGCGCGTTGTGCGCGCGGTGCGTGCGCGTGACGGTACCGGAATTTGCGATCGCTCTTCTGGCCTACACGCCGAAGGCGAATCTGGTTCTCCGCAACCACAAGCTGACATTCACCCAGGGAGAATTCCGCGGGACGTTCCTGGACACCGAGGCGACGCTCGCCCATCTGGCCGAGGGCACGAAGCTGATCGGCTACTACGATCCGGAGAATCCCTCGCATCTGTTCGTCACCGACCAGCAGGGACGCGCCCAGGCAGTGTTGAAGCGCCAGGGCATGGCGGGAATCAAGAACGCGGCCGAGATCAGCGCCGCCCAGGCGGAGGTTGCCCGCTGGATGAGCAACAACGTCCAGAAGCCGGTGCGCGAGCTGCTCGGCGACCAGGAGGCCCGCCTTGCCGAGGCCACGGCCCAAAACGACGCCGCACGGGCGAGTCTCGGCCTTCCCGCCATTTCTTCCGCGGTGCGCCCCGGTGCGCCTCGCACGCTACCCGCGCCGGCATCGCCCGGTGATATTGAAAAAGCAGGGGATAAACCGGCGACCGCCGGCAAACCTGCACCGCGGAGAATTTCCCAGACGCTCGCCCGCGATCAATTTGCGGCGCCGGCGAATCGCTACGCCGCGGCGGAGCAGACCACCGAGGCGATCCGCGAAACGATCACGGAAGAGCGCGAACGCGCCATCCGCCGGATGAAAGATGCCTCCGGGCCAACGTGCGACCAGGACGACCTTCTCGGCGACGACCAGCAACCAGCGCCAATCGCTCCGTCCGTGAATTCAGAAGACGAACCCACCAACCCCAACGACCTGCTGGATTAATTTTCATGAACACCACCACCACAGAGAAAGAGACCACCACAGAACAAACCGCCATCGTTCGCGCTGCTGACACCGCAGTCGCGCAATGGGACGGAACCAATCTCGCCGGCGACGTAGTTGAGCAGGGCATCAGCAAAAACCGTCCCGAATTCCAGGACGACCTGCGCTGGTGGTTCCGCTACGCGCACGTCGAGAAAAACATGAGCCAGAGTCAGGCCGCGGCGATGCTCGGCGTCGACGGTGGCACGTACAGCAAGGTTTTCCGCGGTACGTATAACGCACCGCAGGGCGGGATCCTCCCACCGCCGGCTAAGATGCTCTCGCGGATCCGCGTTATGCGCGCCCAGGAGAAAGAGAAGGCAGACGCCCGCAACCAGGGCCGGGTGATGACGCCCACGGTGGAGGAGATTCACTGGGTATGCCGCAAGGCGTGGAACGACGGGCAGATCGCTTTCATCTTTGGCGAATCTCACATCGGCAAATCAGAAGCGGTGCTGTGGTTCCGCGATGAGAACAATCACGGGTCGACGATCTACGTCGACCTGCAGGGCTGCTACGGCGTGCAGGACGTTTACAGGGCCTTTGCACGGGCGTTGAAGATCAGCCCGGACACGCCGATTTCAAAGCTCGTCCCGCGGGTGATGGCGGCGATCGACCGGACCAATCTCGTCATCTGTGACGAGTTTCATTATCTCACCTACGGCTACCAGAAGAACGGCAGCGTGCGGATGGTGAATGCGATCAAAG
>JBEHXD010000543.1:0-4173 GCA_048498875.1 Verrucomicrobiota bacterium | reverse complement strand
ACTCGAATAACCTCACCGGCGAGAGCTACAATCTCGCCGGTGAACATCGCCGCGTCCGCGAAACCGCTTACGCCTTCACGCCGGTCAAGATAATCGGGAATGGAGATGCCGGCGTTGGACAGACCCATCAGCGGGTAGGCATTGTAGACGTACACCAGCCGGTCGGAATCCGGCCACGGATACGGCTTGAGCAATACCGCGTGCACGACCGAAAAGATCGCGCTGTTTGCGCCGATGCAGAGCGCCAGGGTCAGGACGGCGATGGCCGTAAAGCCCGGCGTCTTGGCGAGCGAGCGAAACGCGTGGCGAATTTCAGCGATCATCGAAAACGTAAATCCAGCCAATGACTCAGGCGGGGCTGACCAGCAGGCCATCGGCCAGGCGAATCACGCGCGATCCGTAGGTGGCATTTTCCTCGGAATGGGTGACCTGGACAATCGTGGTGCCTTCCGAGTTCAGTTTCTTGAACAGCTTCATGATTTCGCGACCCTGGTCGGAATGGAGATTGCCGGTGGGTTCGTCGGCGAGAATCAGCGACGGTTTTGCAATCAAGGCGCGGGCCACGCCGACCAGCTGCTGTTGTCCGCCGGAAAGCTGGTTGGGATAGAGATCCTTTTTTCCCACGATCGCGAACTTGTCGAGAACGTCGCAGACGATGCTGTCGCGATCCTTTTTGGGCACATCGCGGTAGGAGAGCGGAATCTCCAGGTTCTCATACACCGTCAGGTCGTCGAGCAGGTGATAGCTCTGGAACACGAAGCCGATGTGTTTTTTTTGCAGATCGAAGCGTTTCTTTTTGTCGAGCTTGTGGACCGCCTCGCCGCGCAGGTGATATTCACCGCCCCAGGCACTGTCGTGCAGGCCGAGCACGTGGAGCAACGTGGACTTGCCCGAGCCCGAGGGGCCCATGATCGAAACGAATTCCCCCTCGTTAATCGTCAGGTTGATGTTGCGCAGAGCGTAGAAGACGCCGCCTTTGAGGGGATAAATTTTTTCAACGTGGGATAGTTTGATCATAAGGACAGGCTTTCCTTTTTGCACCCTGCATGCCAGCGCGAAAAATTATCGCCTGCCTGATAATCAGCAAGTTGCTGCACCGAAAAACGCGCGCGACAAACCTGTGCTTCACAATCGAAATTCAAGCGTCCCGAATTCGGGAAAGATGGAGCGCGACTTTGCAGGACCACTCCGGGCACGCTTACATCCCATTGTAGGTTGCGCGCTCGACGCGCAACAAGGAGGGACGGGACCAAAAGCCGTGGCGCGGCGGTCGCGCCACCTACGAAAAAAGGCAAAACGCGCCCGGAGGTCGCGTTCCACCTTTTGCGACGTAAGTCGCTACCACAAAGAAGAGGCTGAGGAAGAGTCGCGATTACTTCAGCGCGCGATTGATTGCGCTAACGAGCGCTTTCAACGACGCCATCTCGATGCTGGTATTGGTACCCGCACCGAAGTACGTGCGCCCGCGACTGTCCTTGATTTGAATGTAGGAAATCGCAGAGGTGTCCGCGCCGCGACCGAGCGAGTGTTCCGAGTAACTGAGCAACTCGAAAGCCGGCACGCCCGCTGATGTGAGCGCGCGGCTGAAAGCGTCAATCGGGCCGTTGCCCGGGCCGGAAATCGTCAGGGCTTGTCCCCGATAAACAATTTTCGCCGAGCAATTGACCTGGCTGTCGCGCTCCGTGCTCTGGCAATGCTCGAGGTGCAACGGCTCACGGGAGGTGAGATATTCGCGCACAAACACCTCGTGAATTTCCGAGGATTGCAGCTCCGTGCCCTTGGCATCGGCGACATCGTTGATGATGCGGCCGATTTCCTTGTGCATCAGTTTTGGCAACTGGTAGCCGAACTCGTTTTCGAGCACGTAGGCGACACCGCCCTTGCCCGATTGGGAATTGATGCGGATGATCGCCTTGTAGCTGCGTCCGATGTCGGCCGGGTCGATCGGGATATAGAGTACATCCCACGGACGGCCGGGTTTTTGGTACGGCATCGATTTCTTGATCGCATCCTGATGCGAACCGCTGAAGGCCGTGAACACCAGTTCGCCCGCGTAAGGGTGACGCGGATGCACCTCCAGGCGCGTGCAACGCTCGTAGGTTTCGCGGATCTGGTTGATGTCGCTGAAATCGAGGCCGGGATGAACGCCCTGCGTGTACAAATTCAATGCGACAATCACCAGGTCGAGATTGCCCGTGCGTTCGCCGTTGCCGAAGAGCGTGCCCTCGACGCGATCGGCTCCGGCCAGCAAGGCCAGTTCCGTCGACGCGATGCCGGTGCCGCGGTCATTGTGCGTGTGCAACGAAACGATCGTCATGCTGCGCCGCGTGAGGTGACGGCACATCCACTCGATCTGATCGGCATGAACGTTGGGCGTCGCGTACTCGACGGTCGTCGGGAGGTTGATGATGATCTTGTTTTCCGGCGTCGGTTGCCAGACGTCGGTGACCGCCTCACAAATCTCGAGGGCGAATTCCAGCTCCGTGCTCGTAAAGCTTTCCGGCGAGTACTCCAACCGCAGGTTCGTGCCTTCGTCGATGAGGGCCTGGCCATGTTTTTTCAACAAGGCCACGGCCTTGGTCGCGATGCCGACGATGTCCGCCTTGGTGGCTCCGAAGACGTACTCGCGCTGCTTGGGCGAGGTCGAATTGTAGAGATGGAAGATGATGTTCTTCGCCCCGCGCAGGGCCTCGAGCGAGCGCACGATCAACTCCTCACGGCACTGGCAGAGGATCTGGATCGTGACGTCATCGGGAATGCGTTTTTCGTCGATCAAGCGACGGCAGAAATCGAACTCGATCTGCGAGGCGGAGGGGAAGCCCACCTCGATCTGCTTGAAGCCGATTTTCACCAGGAGCGCGAAATACTCGAGTTTTTCCTCGATGTTCATCGGTTGCGGGAGAGCCTGGTTGCCGTCGCGGAGGTCGACGCTGCACCATTGGGGGGCCCGATCGATCGTGCGGCCAGGCCACTGGCGATCAGGCAAATTTACCTGGGGAAAGGGACGATATTTCGTAACAGGAGCGGATTGCATGGCAGGAAACAAATTAACGTTGATGAATTTCTCGTACGCTAAAACACCGGAAAAGAACCGGCGGAAAACACTCGCGACTCGGACGCACAATCGATCGCTACGCGATCATGGGGATCGTGCGTCTAAATAAGTCGAAGAGTGAGACTGTTGTTTCGCATCTGCGAGGGAGACTAATTGCGTGCGGATTTGCCGGAGTCAAGCCGGGCTTTGCGGGAGGCTGACCGGGCGTTTCTGAATTTTTAACCACGGATCGACACTGATTATCACTGATAAAAGGCGGGGATTCTACAGGAGGAAACAGAGGGAGCTGAGAATGTGTTCATTTGGTTTCCCGTAGCCACGGGCCTCCGTGCCTGTGGGGGGTCAAACCGACAGGCACGGAGGCCTGCCGTTACGCGGAATCGTCTGTTTCGGAAGTTGTCCCGGGTGACTCAATCTTCGTGATCCGGCCATTTTCGTGCGTCCATTTTTGCGGGGCGGTTTCGTGGGCGTGTTTCAGGGCCCTGAAGAGTTCCGGGGCATCACGTTTCTGCAGCATGAGATCGCTGACGCCGCCCGCGTCACAGTTATAAATTTTCGCGAATCCCTTGTAGTGCCGCGGCTCGCCGACGATGCGCGAGAGTCCCTCCGGCAGCGGAAAGGGACGGCGATCGAGCACGAGGAAGCTGTAGGGCAGGCTGCGCAGATCGATGCCCGCGCGCTGGCCGAATTTCACCCAGTGGGAGTCGGCGTAGATGTTGGAAACCGGGTTGGCGAAAAAGTGGCACCAGTGGCGGGCATTCGCCTCGGTGAGCATGCCGCAGCGCTTTGCGTGAGTGCAGGGCGCGATGACAGTGAATGCTTGGGGGCGCAACTGCTCGCGCCACCCGATCAACAACCGGCTGACCTCATGCGTGCCGGGCTCGACCCACACGATCGATTTCGCGCGAGCGCAAAGCGAGGCGAGCTGCGCGCGGGCCTGGTCATGGAGTTCATTCAGCACATGGCTGATCACCAGCACGCCGATGGGCGCGTCGCCTTCGAGTTCGCGATACTCCGCGCGGCGTGCGGGAAGACCCGGAAATGTCTGCCTGGCGCGATGCTCGGCAAAATCCATCGCGAGCGCGGAGTGGTCATGCACGAGGAGTTGCGATAAGTTT
>JBEHXD010000542.1:0-4176 GCA_048498875.1 Verrucomicrobiota bacterium | reverse complement strand
ACGAACGGGGACACCTTTTTCAGAGCCGCTACAAAAGCCTGGCGGTGGATCCCGGGGAAGGACTGGGGCCCTTGTGTCATTATATTCAGCTCAATCCGATCCGGGCCAAGCTCTGCACGCTAAGCCGGCTGGCGGAGTGGCGTTGGTCGAGTTTTTTCTGGTTGATGAATGCCAAATTACGACCGCCTTGGTTTGTGTCGGAAACTGCCCTGGCGCACGCAGGTGGGCTCGCCGATACCGCCGCTGGTCGCCGCAAGTATGAGGAATACCTCGACTGGCTGCAGGACGACGAACCGGCGCGCAAGGCCTTCAAGTTCGACTCGATGTCCAAGGGATGGGTCATCGGCTCCCGTCAGTTCAAGCAGGGACTGGTCACGGAACACCGGGAAGCCGCCGCCGCGTTGAAGCGGGGTGATGCTGAACTGGTCGATTTGGCTGAAGCGGTGCGACAGGATGCGCTGGCGGCGGCCTTGCGCAAAGCGGGAAAGAAACGGGAGGACCTCGTGCGCGACGGGAAATCAGAACCGTGGAAGGTCGCGCTCGCCGCTGAACTGCGCGCCACCACCACGGCCACCAATCGCTGGCTGGGAGAAAATCTAAACCTGGGTGCCTTGCATGAGGTCAGCCGGAAGCTCAACGCCAGACTCAAATGAGTCATTGATTAATCGACCGCCACAAACCACAAAGCCTGACCCCTTATTTTTGTCCCGCGCCAGCAATGGGAGATCCGCGAGTCTCACCAGACATGCAAATGATGGCGCAGGGCCAGCAAATACTGCGTGACGCGGCGAAGGCCACAAGCAACCAAGTATCAAACGCGGCTGATCAGCAATCTACAGTTCCTCAGTCTGGGGTTGATAGTGCTAAAACACAGGGGGGGACCGGTGGCGGGCAGATGGATCCAAATAAAGATCCGAAGCCGAAGGTACAAAAAGATAAAAATGGACAATTACGTGACGAAAAGGGTCAATTTGCTTCTGATCCAGATAATCCGAGTGACCCAAGTAAATACACTACCACAGACCGACGGAATGACTGGAAAGCTGAAGCCCAAAATCCGACTAGAGAGTACTCTGCTGAAGATATGGCGCGAATGGCTAGAGGAGAACCGCCGCAAAGATTCAACCCAAATACTGGCAAGGTTGAATCTATGGAACGTTCGCATGAGCCAATTCCTCGCCGGAATGGTGGCACTGCAACGGTTCCTAGATGGCCCGATGAGCATGCCAAAGTTGATCCTGATAGGAAATTGCCCAAGGGTTATTTGCCCCCCCCTCAAACCCAACCACAGCCTCCTCCCCAACAGCCTTAGATGCTGTGATATGCTGAATGAATAATAAATCTCTACAGAGCCTGTTTTTATCGTCCAGAGGGCGACCTTTGAAGATTGGTGAATTTGAGGTAATTCAACTTGATCGAATTTCCGTTGGGAAGGGCACGGTGGAAATTCGGTTTATCTCAACCAACTCGAACTATCTCGAGGGCGTGGCGTTGCAAGCACAGGACGGACATTTGGTGTTGTCTGATGGCTCAAAAACGCAGCGAGTCTACACTTGGTTCGAAAAAACTCTTCCTTCAACTGTAACTTATGAGGTAGAGAGCAATGAAAAGGAGTTAAGGGTTTGGAACATATATAAAGCTTCAGGCTCTTCCGACAGAACACAGGCAGATGCTTGGACGAATAATGCCGGAATGGTTGTTCATGCAAATACGCCACTTAAAAAACGTTATCATTGTAGTGACGGGATGGGAGAATTTTGCATGGATAATCTTGTTTTTGAGATCGAGGTGAGAGGCTGATTGCAAAGAGGCTGATTAAAGGGGGCAGGCTGGGCTTGCCCTAATTTCTCGGACAGTGGACTTGATGAGATCGGGGGAGCGCTCATGAAACCGTATTTATTTCAGGAATCGGTAAATTATTCAGGCGGGTTGGGGGAACCGCTTTGTCGTGTGTTGTGACACGGTTCCTCCTTGTCCTCCCAATCAATCGCATCCTTTTTCGAATTGGGCCACCGATTCGCTTTAAACCACACTCCGTAATCTGATCCGATATCATCATGAACTTTTTTATCCAGCCGTCCCGATTCGTTCGTAATCTTCTCGTCGCCTTGTCGCTCGCCACCGTGATGGCCAGGGCGGACACGATCTATTTCGACAACAGCTCGAGTCCTCTAGCCAACGGTAGCTTCATCAGCGCGGCGGTGGGTCAGGTCGTGCGCTTTAAAACGGACACTTTTGCCGCCAGCACGGATACCCTGTCATCGGTTGATCTGTGGATCACCCAGGCCAATATTCACGATGGCCTGCTTCCCATCCTGACGATCTACAACGACGCGGCCGGCGCCTTGGGGAGCGTGGTGGAATCCGCCCAGTTTGGCGCGAACCTCACGAATACATTCCCCGCCCAGGCTGCCACTGTGGATTTTTCCGGCACGACGTCCCTGGCGTCGGATAGCTATTACTGGATCGGAATGGGCTTTGCACCTGGATCCACCGGCTCGCTGGCTTGGGCCACCAGTTTGCAAACGGACTTTACAACGCTCGCCTTCATCACGGCAGGCGGGGTTAATTATGTTGGCACCCGGAATATGCCCAACGTGAAGATTGTCGCGACCAGTGCATCTTCTGTTCCCGAATCCGGCGCAGTCTTTCTGTACGTGGCGATCGCTTTCGGCTGCCTGGGATTCTATCGTCACATTCAGTCTTCGAAGTCGGGCGCCATGGCCGCCTAGTTTCAGGTCGGGTGCGAGCGCTGTGCTCGAAATCCGTTTGAACTTTTGCCCGCGAATTACGCGAAATAAACGAATGGGAAGCGGTGATCGTTTTCTGGGGTTTCGTGTTCTTTTGTGTGCATCGTGGGCCAAATTCTGAAATGGACAGAAGGCCGATGAGGGCCGCATTGTTGCCGAGTGGTCTCATCCTCGATGTTTATCCACGCATTTGCATGCGAGGGGGATCCAAGGCCGATGGGGGCATCGGCCCCTACCGGGATTCGTCGATTCGTCATTTGCGTCGATTCGCGTCATTACGTGCCGTTGCTGCGTGCTCGCAGCCCGGTACTTGTCCGCGCACCTACGTGCGAGGCAAGCGGGCGGCGAACGGGAACAGTGCCTGGTTCTTATCGGCGGGTTTGAGGTGGGCGAGGGAATGGGCCTCGATGCCCCGGGCGCGGAGCGTGGCGGCGAATTCGCGGGTGAAGCCGTGCACGGTGTAGACGAGCTTGGGTTGCACGCGGTCCACGAATTCGAGCAGTTCGAGGAAATCGGAGTGGTCCGAGAGGGGAAAGGCAGCGTCACAACCGGAGCGCGCGGCGGCTCCCGAATCGAGGGCCCAGCCAGTGACGATCGCCGTGCGCTTGGGATTGATCCATGTCAGGGGTTCGGTTTGTCCGGACATCGGCGGTGCGATGATCACGTGGCCGGCGTGATGGTGTGGATGCAGCAGCGAGAAGGGCGGGAGTTTCATCCCGAGCTCGGCGTAGCGTTCGGTGATTTTGTAGCAGTGCGGGTGCAGCATCACCGGTAAGCCGGCGCGGCCGACGATCTGCAGGACTTCCTGGGTTTTGCCGAGCGAATAGGCGTAGATTACGGGCGTGATTTTGTCTTCGAGGGTGCGCCGGCAGAAATCGACGATCGCGCAATCCACTTCCTCCGCCGGCGGGAAAACGTAGCGGGGAAGACCGAACGTGGTTTCCATGATCACCACATCGGCGCGCGGCGTGGCACAAGTTTCGGCAGCGGCACTGGGGCGCAATTTGAAATCGCCGGTGTAAAGTAGCGAACCGTGTTCTGTGGTCGCGTGCAGCATCGCGGAGCCGAAAACGTGGCCGGCAGGGAAGAGCCGCAATTCGCTGTCAAACTCGGCCTGCCAGGGTTGGTCGAATTCGAGAATGGTTTCGCGGCGCTTTCCGGCGATGCGCAGTCTCATCAGACTGGCGGTCGGACGCGTGGCGAGGATTTCCCGATGGCCGGCGATGTGGTCGCCGTGGGCGTGCGAGACGAAGCCCCGGTGTTGTCCCCGCCGGGCGTCGAGCCACCAGCCGATTTGCGGCAGATGAATTCCCTCGTTGAAATGGACTTCCCACGGCATCGGGGAATCACCGAAAGGAGTGGCGGGGGAATGTCAAAGGTGGGGAGAAGGGTAGGGTGGTTTTATTTGCGGGCCGGTAAGCAACTC
>JBEHXD010000541.1:0-4177 GCA_048498875.1 Verrucomicrobiota bacterium | reverse complement strand
CCACAAACCAAACACCAGGGTTAGCCGAAAAACTGCGCCCATATATCGTAGCGGGCGCCGTCGAAATCGGACACTATCTCCACGCCGGACACCACTACCCCATCTACTTTAACCTGCGCACTGCGATGAGTAGCGCGCACGACCTACGGACATTAATCCTGCATGAAGTCAGCCGGCGCATTGTCGAGTCTGGTACACAAACTGAGGTGAGGAAGATTACCATCGTTTACCCGTACTATTCCTCCATTTACCTTTTGGTGGAAGAACTCCAGCGCAATGGGATCAACGGATTGCCGGCGGGAACCCAATTGCGGTATTTGGTGGCCAAACCGTTTCAGGAGTCGCGCGGTCGCCAGAATTATAGATTGGAACTCTCCGGCCCGACTGAGCTTGGCGAAGTGGTTATCCTAGACGATGGCGTCGCGTCGGGGGCGACCATGGCATCGTTGATAGAACTGATAATGGGACATCATGCAGTTTGTATCACGCCAGTGATACTGTTCGACCGTATCGGAATGTACCCGCGCAAGCATCTGCGGCGCATCAGCAAGTATCGGGCGCGTGACGGGAGTGAGGTGACTTTCCATTATGACCCGCACATCGCGATAAACCTTGGTACTTTCGATCACCGCAATTGCCCATTCTGCCGCCTTTCGGATGATTTGACGCAATTGCAACAGGCCAGCGGCTTGATCACGCTCACGTTAGAAAGTCTGCAGGAACTGCTTCGGCCTCGTTT
Source organism: Verrucomicrobiota bacterium (assembly GCA_048498875.1). Classification (GTDB taxonomy): domain Bacteria; phylum Verrucomicrobiota; class Verrucomicrobiia; order Opitutales; family Opitutaceae; genus Lacunisphaera. Next base: position 3,438 of record JBEHXD010000541.1, on the reverse strand, counting down.
GCGTGGATCGCTGTCACCGCCCGATTTTCCCAAGCTCTCGCATGACGAGATCTTGAGCCTCCTCCTGTTCACCGACAGTGTATATGGCCAACTTCCGTCCGGTCGCACCCTCGCAACCATGTTAACGCAGCTTCCGAGCGCGCGGGTTCGACTGCATGCACTGCGAACTATTTTTCTGGATCGAACACTCACTCGCCAAGCGATCGACCTCGGCCGATATGCCCAATTCGCGATGGATGCGCTCGCGGATCCCGAGGTGGACTTCGCCACACGGGTGGTCTTTATCCTCCATCTGCCGTACTTTGTCGAAACTCATTTGGTCGAACAGCTGTTCTTCCAAGACCTACCGGCCGCGTACGCCACTTTGGCGAAAAAAATAGGTGAACGAAAGGGATCAAGACACTCGTCCCTCGACGACTATTTTTCGTCCAACGAGGCTGAATTTGCGGCGATCGCTGCCACATTAGCCAATTTGCGACGCTGGCCACGTCCCCGAGTCATCAGGAAGAGCGACCTAGCAACGTGGATTCAACATTTCGGGGTGAGCGGCAGTGAGCCCCTGTACAGCAGCGTATTTTTGTTTGAATTAGTCCAGGCGCTGGGTGGCGACCAGATCAAGGCCATTGAGCACGCAAAACTGTTGTTGTATAATTTTCTCGGCAGCTACAGCGGTCATCATGAGGCCTATGCCCGTCGCATACGCGAGTTCATGACTCTCGTAGCAGGCGGAGAATTTGCTGAAGCTAAAATCTCCCTGAGCCAAACCCTTTTGGAGAACCTCCTCCATAGTATTGCGCTCATCGAGCGCGAAATCCTAATGGAAGAAGCCGTGTTTCAACGTACCACGGTTACGGCGCTGCGTACGGCGTATGAAACCAAATGCGATGCGACCGGCGCTGCGCAACTAGTGAGCCTGTTTGAACAGCATTTCAGTTCCACCGCGCCCGCCTTGCGGCATGCCACAATCATTCGGCTGTTGCTTTCCATCGCGCCCAACCTGCCCACGGTCCTGACTAACGTCGAAGCTGCCTTCGATAATTGGTTAAAGACGAGCGGGATAAGGATCTTGCCCACGGTTCGTCGCCAGATCAGCGCAGATGACGTCCATGTCTTTTTCCCTCGACAATTGCTGGAGCGCACCATCGTTCACCTATTGCGGAATCCGGTCGAGAATTGGGAACGGAAGCCTGGCGGCCGCCCGCTGGAAATCGATTTCGAGGTACAGGTCGATCCCGCTGATCGCACCACTGTGTCGATCGCCGTTACCGACAACTCGCCAATGATGCTCCGCCCCGAGGAAACGCTCAAGCAGGGCGGCGGGTTATCAGCCCAGAAGATGATGTTGGAGAAGCTGGGTAATTGTCTCGTCGCATCCTCCACTTCGGATCGGCGCAATCGTTTCGAAATCCGGCTCCAACGTATCTTCGTCTACAAAGACTCCTACGGCCCCTATGCGGAATAACATCGTTACCATCCTCATTTGCGAAAATGTCGTCCGACAGGGCGAGATCGTGCAAAAAATCGTTCCCGCAAAATGGGAGCAAGCGACAGGCGCATCCTGTCACGTCGATATTTGCACCGAAATCGTCGGCACGAAGGCCAATCCCGGCCAAAAAACTGTCGCGGACGTTGGAGGAAAATATGACCTCCTTATTCTAGACATCTACTGGCCAATTGATGGCGCCACAGACGAAAAACCACGTGGCATCAACATGTGCCAGATGGTGCGCGACAAGTTCCCCGAGCTACCAATCATAGTCATGTCCGAGCAGGTAAAGATCACGGATTTTGAACATCTCATTCCGCTGCGCATTGATGGATTCGTCACTAAAAAAGATCCCAGCCTCGTTCCGTTGGTCGGAACCATTAGATCCGTCTTGGAAAAAGCCGAGAGCGACGGTCGGGGACGCCCGCTTTTTCAGCAACTTCGCGGCGTGCTGGCGACACCCGCGGCGTGGCGGCCAATCGATATCGGATTGGCTGCTTCCGATTTCTGGAAACAAGACAGTGCGCGAGGAAAATGGGGCGCCTTCTGGCGATGTCTGGATGCCCATCTGACCGAAACCAAGGTCAAGCTGGTTTTCGACGGAATGAAGGCTCTCTTTCGAGATACAGACCTGTTCAACCTAGGCGTCATGACTGAGATGCGAGGGCACCTCGAACACGTCATCTACGTGTATTTCACCGGGTATGTGCTGGCACACCAGATCCCGGATTTCAGGCTCACAGTACTGGAGGGATTCAAACGGTTCTTGGGCCCCGACTATCGCATGGAAGACGAAGAAAAATATTGGGATGCGTTTCACTTGGCGTGGCTGGCATGTGCCACTCTGCATGACACGGGCTACTGCTTGGAAGTGTTGCCCGATGCCGTGGAAAAAATGCGGGGCATTGGCGGTCATTTCTCTTTTGCCGAACTTGATGGAGTTATAGGCGTGGTAAACGCAAGTGGATTTAAATCCTCTGACGCCGGATTGAGAACGGCTTGGAGCGACATTCTCAGCACGGCCGATATTCTATATGGCGATACTCGCCGAATGTGGATTCAAGAACACGCCATATTCAAGAAGGAGGGCAAGAATCGCTTCAATCATGGAGTCATGAGCGCAGTCCGCTTCTTGATCGAATACCACAAGGTCGAGCCCTCGGCTAAGCTTGCACCTGCGCAAAAAGTGGCGTTCCGCTGGGCGTCACTAGCAATGGCAATGCACTCTCTCAAAGTACCGGGGCGCGAGGAGGGAGTGGCGATCATCTACAAAGACGATCCGCTTTCCTTCCTTCTGTTGCTTTGCGACGAAATTCAGGTCTGGAACCGTGAGCGGCCTGATCTGGCTCTCGAGAAGAGCTATTTTCGATCCTGTGAACTTAGTTCGCTCACATGCGACGGGACTAACATCCATGCAGCGATGACCTATGTCGAGTCGAGTCGCTTTGAGGGATCAAAGGAGGAAGCCATCGAGACCACTCGAACTAGAATTCTGAAAGACCAGGCCACTCTTTCGAGTTATCTTAAGTCAGCCCCACTCTCCATTGTGATCGAATTCAAGACGAGAGCGAACGAAGACATGCTGGGTTCAATCGATTTGAAATGAGCTGACTCAAAGAATAGCGCACGACTTCCAAAGATACTGAAAGTCCGTACTTCTCGTAAATGGATTGTCGCTCACCTCGGATATGGCGTATATCAAGCTGGCCAGCGATGACGCTATAGGCTGCTCGGGAGGCATAGAGGCGGGATGGGGTTGTTCGAACCCAGTTACTCGCACGGAGCAGATACGCTCAACGCCACCTCGCTCGGGTTCATCCAACCCAACCGAACAATTGATCGATCGGCTTTCATCAGTCTAATTTCATCTTCAGTCTTTCAACCACCTTCACCAGCCAGTTTCCGCCGATTGCCGCGCATCATGGGTCGGGCTTCGCGTTATCCGACGCCGG
>JBEHXD010000540.1:0-4185 GCA_048498875.1 Verrucomicrobiota bacterium | reverse complement strand
TGTGGCTAAGCGCCTTCGAGACGCTAACACCAAGCTCACGTGGTTGCGTGGTTGAGTGGTGAGGCGCCCGTTGACCGTGTAGAGATCGCAATGGGCGGGGAGTCGCCGCGCTCCGCTAAAACAGGTGCGGAGACCGTCCGGGCGTCGTTCAAGGTACTGGCGAAAGCCTTCTGCGTCCACCACCCGTGCACCCGCCCCAACCATCGCAAGCAGTTCACGCAGACTCGGCGCATGAACGTGATCGGTCGCCGCCACGTAGTGTGGCGACTCCCCAAACAAAGATCCTGAGTGCAGCAATTTCACAGGCGTCGGTCACGCACTGCCGACTGGATTTCCAGCGTGGACATTTGACGGTTGGGTTCGCTGGGTGCGCTGCCTCCCCGGCAAATGGCACACGCCTTCAGCGGCTCGGGTCGTTGCAAATAGTTTCGGACGCGCTCGGCCATGTCCGGCAGGGAATCCAGCACCAATCCGTCGTCGCGAAACCCGGCTTCGGGGCCGTGAAAGGTTTCGAAATGGGGTGGGCGTGTGCACGTATAAAACCGGCCATGGCTCACAATGTGACAACGCCGCCGCAGCCAGCATTCGGCATAAATTTCTTCTGTCTCCGACTGATCCCCGCGAGGCTGAGGGAGGTCCATCTGGACAAATTCGTCCTGCTTTTTCCAGTTGATGGGGATGCCGCGTTCCGCCGCGCGGCGCTCGATCAACGCGATGGTTTCAGCCGGCAGACGGGGTTGCGGGTAAAGTGAAATGGTCAGAGCTTGGACCAGCTGCCAGAAACGTTCGGAAGCCCGCGGCAGCAAAAATCCGTTCGTGGTGACAGACACGATGGGCGCAAGGGCGGACTGACGCGCGATTTCCAGGCATTCATCTATTGCAGGATGGAGCGTCGGTTCGCCGCCGACGAGCTTGAGGTAGCGGGGAGCGAGCGCGCCGGCGGCGAGTCGAAGATCCCGGGCGAGATCGTCGGGGGCGATGAACCATTTGGGCAAATACGGCGACAGCGAGCAGCAGGAGTGACAGCGCAGGTTGCAGTGGTCCACAATGTGGACCTCCAGGGTTCGCGTCTGCACGCGACCGGCGATGATTTCATAATCCGGCTGGGGCATGACGAATCAGTTGCGAATCAACCGCTGACCATTTCCACCCCGGCTCCTTGTAACCGCGCGATCATTTCCGGGATGTCCGTGGGTTTGAGCCCAACGCCTTTGCAGGCGGGGAGCAGGACGCGGGTCTTGAACAACGGCGCGGCCTGAAGTGCGGTGTTGCCGACACAGTAATCGGTGGCGAGTCCCACGACATCGACCGCACTAATGCCCCGGGCCCGCAGAAGGTCGGCGAGGTGGCTGGGCGCTCCCTGATTATCGAAAAATGCGCCATACGAATCGACAGTCGGGTTCATTCCTTTCCGCCACAGCACATCGACGCGGTCCCGGACAAGGCCGGCGTGCAGTTCGGCGCCACGCGTGAATTGCACGCAGTGCACCGGCCAGGTCCCGAACGAACAATGATTTTCCGGATGCATGTCCTGGGTGGCAACCACGACGGCGTAGTCGCCCGACACGATGCGTTCGTTGACGGCGGGGAGGATGTGCGACGCCTGGGCGATGGCGAGCGAACCTCCTTCCATAAAGTCGTTCTGGACATCGATCACGAGCAGGGCGGTGGTTTCTTTCGAAGTGGGCGGTTTCATTGGCTTGTATGGTCAAAATGACCTAACATCGGTTCAAGGCAAGCAGGGAATGAAAAAAACAGTTTTAAAACGCGTCGACGAAGTGAGGTTGGCGGCTAACCCAATGAGAGAAAAAAGGGCGTTTTGTTCTCCCAGTTCCAGCGGTAGGTCGTGGCCGTGGGGCCGCGGACCTTCCGCGTGCCGACCGGAACCACGAGGTCCTGCCGGAGCAGGTCCCGGCGGAAATTGGAAAGATCGATCTTGCGGCCGAGGATGGCGCCGTAGACCAGTGACAACTCCGACAGGGTAAAATCCTGTTCGAGAAAATGGGGCGATACCGGCGCGTATTGGATTTTAGCGCGCAGCCGTTGCACCGCGTTCTCCACGATCGAGGCATGATCAAAAGCCCAGGTTTTGCCGGCCAGCGACGCGACTTCCTCCCACGCGAGATGACTGATCTTATCGTCACCGGCGGGTACCTCGGCGGGCAGCGTGACGAGCCCGAAATGTGCAATGCTCATCACGCGTTCCCGGGGATCGCGCTTCGGCTCGGTGAAGGTAAACAGTTGTTCGAGGTAGGTGTGATGAAGCCCGACGGCCTTGATCTTGCGATTGCAGGCGTCCTCGGCGCTTTCGTCCTCGTGGATGTAGGTTCCCGGCAGGCAGGCCCGCCCTTTGTGAGGCGCTGCGGCCCGACGTCCCAGCAACACCACCAGTTGTTCCTCGCGGATACCGAACAGCACGAGGTCAACGGCAACTGACGGACGGGGATGATTGTAAGTTGGCATGATCAGCGGGGGCTTTCACCGGCCAGTTCCTTTTTCAATTCGGCCAGTTCGAACGCGTAGTTGCCCGACAGAATCGGGTAGCGACACCAGGTGCGCGGATCGAGATTTTCGTCGTCGACGTGAAAACCGGGCGCGTAGCGCTCGCGCTTCCACTGGTTGCGACTCCACAAGGTCAGGATCCGCTCCACGCCGGCGAGTATGCGTTCCTTCGGCAATTGGTTTCCGTATTCGGCCGGTGAGGCCAGCAGATAAAAAATGTCCCGGGGGCTTTTCTTTTCGACGACCAGCAGTTTTTGAATGCGGTTGATCATCGCGTACGAGCCGCCCAGGTCCGTTTCGTCAGTCTGGTTGAAATTGGCCGGTTTGAGTTCGGCGGTCGGCGCCTGGCGGGTGATAAGATCGAGCGCAGGTAACTGGTATTCGTTTCGCGCCCAGGCGAGCCATTCGCGCAGGAAGGTTTTGTCGATGCCCGCAACCGGCGCGAGGCTGCCGGCGGTGTCGCCGTCCATGGTGCAGTAACCGACGGCGGCTTCGCTGCGATTGCTGGTGGTGATCAGCAGAAAATTTTCCGCGTTGGCGATCGCCCAAACCGGCGGGTTGCGCACGCGCGCCTGGATGTTTTGTCGCGTGATGTCGTCCTGCGTCCAGTCAAGTTCACGTCCGAGATAGTTGCGCAGCAGCGTCTCGGTGGCCGAAACCAGCGTCGTGATGTCGAAACACGCAAAGCGCGCTCCGATCCCGGCGGCCACGGCCTGGGCGGCGGCTCGCGTGGTTTCACCGCTGTTGGCCGACGCCTGGTAGACGCAGGTGAGCAGGCGGGCCACGAGTTCCTTTTCGCCCGTCCCCGCAGGCTGTTTGGTCAGCTGCTCGAGGTACTGCCGGCCCTCATCGTGGGAAAAACGAACCATGAGGGCGACCAACACGGCGCACGCCGCGGAATCCGCGCCGCCCGAAAGCGAAAGCGCGTAACCGCGGCAACGGGTCTTTCTCAGATAATCGAAGAGCCCGAGAGCGACCGAGCGGCTGAATTCCGCGTGTTTACCCTCATAATTACGGGTGACGGTTGGGGCAGGGTGGTGAAACGCATGGCGGGCCGTCCAGTCGACCGGGTAATGCACCAAGCCGGTTTCGATAAACTCGGGTTCATAGCTAGCGAGCCGCGAACGTCCCACGCGATTTGCCTCGATGTCCACGGCGGCGGTCGTGAGCGTCCAGGGACGATAACTGAAACGCGTCGAAAAAGCCCGGATGTTTCCGCCACTTGCGATCAGGCAATCGCCATCGTAGATGGCGCGACCGGCTTCATTGCCGAGGAGATTCGCATAAACGTAGGCACAATTGAACGCACGCGAACCTTCGCTGACGAATCGCTCGCGCACGAGGGCTTTGCCAAATGCAAAGTGGCTGGCCGACGGGTTGAGGATAACATCGACCCCGTGGCGCGAGTGATTGATGCCGGGTCGGCCGGCCACCCAGGCATCTTCACAAATTTCCAGGGCGAACCGGAAACCGCCAAAATCATAGATCAAATCCCCGAGGGGAATCTGCCGGCCGTCGCCGGGATCGTGCTTCACCACCGTTCCCGCTTTCCAGTGCTTGAAGAAGCGGGGTTCGTAGTGAATGCCGTCGCCCGCGAGATTTTGTTTGGCGGTGAGACCAAGGAGCTGTCCGTCGAAGATGACAGCGATGACATTGTAGATGCTGCCCCCGTGGTTAACGGGC
>JBEHXD010000539.1:0-4187 GCA_048498875.1 Verrucomicrobiota bacterium | reverse complement strand
ATGATTTTGCGAGCCTGCGCCGCCGTGAATTGATGAGCCGCATTGCGACCAACAACTGGGACGCGATCATCGTGACGCACTCCGGCTTCGAGCGCCTGCCGCTCTCGGTCCAGGCCCGGAAGGAGTTCCTCGATGGCCAGCACGCAGAACTCGTCGAGTGCATCCTTGAACACAAAAGCCGGGTCGGCGCATCGTCGTCGGGCACGCGGATCGTGAAGGAATTGGAGCGGGCGAAAAAGAAACTCGAAGCCCGGATCAAGTCACTCGGGGCCGAGCATCGCAAAGACGACACCCTCACGTTCGAGGAACTCGGGGTGGACCGACTCTTTGTGGACGAGGCGCAGGCCTTCAAGAACCTGTTCTACATTTCCAAAATGACGCGGGTGGCGGGTCTGCCACAGTCCGCTTCGGAACGGGCGTTCGACATGTTCCTCAAGGTGCAGCACGTCCAGAAACAGAATGGTGGAGCCGGCGTTGTCTTCGCCACCGGCACACCCGTCACCAACACGATGGCGGAGATGTTCACGATGCAGCGCTACCTGCAAATGGACGTGTTGCGGCATCAGAGTCTCCAGCACTTCGATGCGTGGGCAGGCACCTTCGGGGAAACAGTGACAGCGATGGAGCTGGCCCCGGATGGTGCCGGCTACCGTTTGCACACCCGGTTCGCCCGGTTCGTGAACGTGCCGGAGCTGATGCAAATGTTTCGGTCGATGGCCGACATGCTTAAGCTCCCGATTCCCACACTCGACGGTGGCAAGGCCCGGATCGTTCGGGCGCCCACGACGCCGGAGTTGAAGGCGTTCGTCTCTTCGCTCGCGCAGCGGGCCGAGAAGCTCAAACGCGAAAAGGTCGATCCCTCGGTGGACAACATGCTCAAAATCACCGGCGAGGGCCGGAAAGCGGCGCTCGACATGCGTTTGGTGCGGGGTGGCGCGGCGGACGCGCCCGAGGGCAAGGTCAACCAAGCCGTCCGTGAAATCTTCTCCATCTGGCAGGAGACCCGGGCGGACCGACTGACGCAGATGGTCTTTTGCGATCTGTCCACGCCGAAGGTCGAGGGGCGTGGCTTTTCCGTTTACCAGGATGTCAAAGCCAAGCTCATCGCGCGCGGCGTGCCCGCCGAGGAAATCGCCTTCATTCAAGACCACGACGGCGACGCCGCGAAACTAACCCTGTTCAAGGATGTGCGCTCCGGAAAGGTGCGCGTCCTCCTGGGGTCATCGCAAAAGATGGGTGCGGGCACGAACGCGCAGACGAAGCTGGTGGCCTTGCATCACCTCGACGCCCCGTGGCGTCCCGCGGACATCGAGCAACGCGAGGGTCGCATTCTCCGGCAGGGCAACCAGAACGCGGTCGTCCGCGTGAACCGCTACGTCACCGAAGGCAGCTTCGATGCCTACATGTGGCAGACGCTTGAAACCAAGGCGAAGTTCATCGCACAGGTGATGACCGGCCAGACCGTGGCGCGCCGGATCGAGGACTTGGATTCACCCGCGCTCACGTATGCCGAGGTGAAGGCCATCGCCTCGGGCAATCCGCTCGTCATCGAAAAAGCCAAAGTGGATGCCGAAGTCATGCGCCTGTCGCGGCTCCGTTCCGAGCACAGCGAATCGCAGTATGGCACGCGCGGCCGGTTGCGCATGGCCGGCGAAGATGTCGCGCGGTTAGAGCGGCAGGTGGCAGCGATGGAGCAGGATGAGGCCGCGCGGATCGACACGCAGGGTGACAAATTCAAAATGATCGTTGGGCAGAAAACCTACACCGAGCGCGCCGAGGCCGGCGCGGCGCTGGTGTATCTGGCGGCCGAACATCGCGACGATCATCTCGCGGGGCGCGCCGGAACCGTCGTGCTGGGCGAGCTGGCCGGATTCAAACTCGAATACCGCTCGACGTGGCCTGACAAGGTCACGCTGCGGGGTGCGGCGGAACACGTCGCAAACATCTCGGCTTCGCCGGTCGGCTCCATCAGTTCGCTCGAGCACGCGGCGCGCTCGATTGAGGAGCAGGCTATGCGATGCCGCGACGAACTCGCGCGGTGTCGGACCAATCTCGCGGAATTGACGGCGTTGACCGGAAAAATATTCGAGCACGAGGAGCGCTACCGCGAACTGCTCAAGCGGCAGGGTGAACTCGTTGACCTCCTCGACATCACCAAAAATCAGGCGGCGGCGCAGCAGGCCGCCGAATCAACCGGGGATGTCGAATCGGTGGCGGCGGGGGTGCCGGAGCCGAGCGTAGACAGCGAAGTGGAGATTCCAGAGGAATCGTCCGCGGCGGTGGTCGCGACAAAACCGGAGGAGAAAAAGCCGGTGTTCATCCGGGCGACGAAAAATCAGGCGTTTACGAAAAAGGATCCGCCGCAAGCGACCGCGCCCACGGTCCGGTTGGCTACGGCGCCGACCGCGCGAATGCGGATAGCCGTATGAGGAACGAAACCGTGAGAGACCGAATGGCGGAGGTTGCTGGTCTTTCCGAGGAGCAGCGGATTCACCTGATCGGCGAACTGCTGTGCAAAGGCATCCTGCGTTCGCCGTCATTACGCGGAGGCGATGTCGGCGCACCGACTGCGACCACAGGTGACGCGGGCGAGCTAGAACCGCGGATCGTGGACTATCTAAGAAAACACCAGACGGCCTCGCCGGCAGAGATCAAGGCGGTTTTGAATCTGTCGCGATCGCGAACCTACCGCGCCTTGCAGCGGCTGCTGTCATCCCGGCAAATCGTCTCGAATGGCGGCCGGACTTCGGCCGCTGCCTATCGACTGACGGATTTCGATCCGTCTCGGAACTGATGGACGCCGCCCTCCAGTCCACCGACCAGCCCGAGGCGATCGTTTCGGTTGCGATCTACACCCGGGTGTCCACCGACAACCAGGTCGGCGGGCGTTTCGATTCCTGCGAAAGCCAGCTCGCGATCTGTCGCGACCATATTAAAAAGAACGCAGGGCAGGGGTGGTTCGAAGTCGCGCATTATTCCGACCCGGCGATTTCCGGGAGCACGATGAATCGGCCCGGTTTGCGGCAACTCATGCGCCAAATTGAGACGGGGGGGGTGAAGGTGGTGTTGATTTTCAAGCTGGAGCGGATGTCGCGCAACATCGACGAGTGGGGGCCGTTCCGGAATTTCCTAAAAAAGCACGGCTGTCGCTTGGAAAGCGCGACGGAGGATATTTCCGAAACGACGCCGTCGGGTCGTCTTAAAAATAACCTGATGCTGAGTTTCTCCCAATATGAACGGGAAAACACGGCCGAGAAAACTCAGGTAAAAATGGTGCAGCAGGCGAAGCGTGGCTATTGGAACGGCGGTGCAGTGCCGTTCGGCTACGCTTACGACAAGAACACGCAGACCCTGCAGCCGCATGTCGATGAAGCGGCGGTGGTGCGGCGGATTTTCGAACAGGCAGCGCAATTGGTGACGCTGGAAAACATCGCCGATACGCTCAACCGCGAGGGCCTTCGCACACGAGCGAGACTATTCCGGCGAAAGGATGGGACTGAGCATACGGTCGGGGCGAAGCGGTTTCGCTCCGACGCATTGCGGCTCATGGTGGCAAATCCAATCTATCGCGGCGTGATTCGCTATGCCGGCGGCGAACATCCCGGCCGGCATGAACCACTGGTCCCCGAGGAACTTTGGGAGCGGGCGAACGCGGCGGTGATCAAGACGGTTCGACCGGCCCGCCTGCTGAAGCCCGATCAGGACAAACATTTTCATCTCCTGAAAGGCTTGGTGCATTGCGGCTGCTGCCACCGGACGCTGGTGCCGCACGCCAGCGGTAACCGGGATGAGTCGGGCCGATTTTATCGTTACTACTATTGTGGTCAGTTGGTGAAGGAGCGGGGCGATTCGCGCTGCACGGTGCGGCGCATCGCCGCCGGCTCGTTGGAAAGTGCGGTCGTGCAATTTCTCGGCGGGATTGGCCGGCATCCTGACATCATTGGCGCCGCGGTCGGCAGTGCCCAGACCGGGCGGCAGAAACGCCGCGACGAACTAAAAGGCGAATTGGGCAAACTCGATCGAGAGTTGAGCGAGATTAACAAACGCATCCGCAATTGCATCGAGGCCATTTCTGCCGGTGGGAAAAAGATCGCGGAGGAATTGGCCGAAGAAGTGGCGATGCTCAAAGAGCAGAAACAAGGTTCAGTTGTTCGGCGTGAGCAGCTCGCTCAGGAGTGGTCGGTCTG
>JBEHXD010000538.1:0-4199 GCA_048498875.1 Verrucomicrobiota bacterium | reverse complement strand
TTTCGCGGGTGCGTGCCCTTCGCCAAACACCACGCGGGTGGCATTTTTCCACAGGGGACAGGCACGGCAGCCTGCCGCGGCCTCGCGCACTTTCTCCCAATCCTTGGTGTCCGGCACCGGTGCGGGACCGTAAACATCCGCGACCGCTCGCTTGGATCGACTCGCTGTTTTCATTGTTTCAACGCGTTCAGGAGCTTCGGCGATGAGTTCGGGAATGAGCGTGGATTCAGGAAGGTTTGGCCAATAATAAGAAGCCATCTCCTTTTTCATCGCCCTGATTTTGACCCGCGCCGGATTGAAAATGTTGCGGTAATAAGTGCGCCAAAGATCCTCATTGATATCCCCGGCCGGCGCATGGTCCCGTGTCACTCCCGGTGTGAAGGCAACCGTTTTCCGGTCCCAATGCGCGCAGCGGTCCGGGGTAAGAATCGACCAGTTCATCGCCGCAAAACGATCGATGAAAAAAGACGCGTTCAACTCGACGATCAAATGATGAGGCTCGAACCACGCGACAAACCATGGCTCATCTTCAATGACCGTTTCGCGAAAACGCACAAACGCGCGCATCTTGTGGAGATCGCGTCGAATCGCCTTCGCCCGATCCTCCCCCTGAATCACGTCGGGATCAGTGGCGATCTCCAGAAGATGCGGTTCGCCATGCGTGAGCCGCCACAGCATCCGGTAAAGCAAATCCCAGCGGTTCTCGTCCCGGTGACAGGCCACCAATTTTGCCGTTTCCACAAAATCTCGCGGAACGCGAAATCCCGTCGGCGCATTCGCCGCGGTGCCAGGCTTGGGCGCAAGCGAATCGCCCGGAGACAAAGCAAAAAGATCGGAGCTCTCCTTCCCCACCAAATCCTGCGGCCGCCAGATTATTTCCGAAGGCGGCAAATCACTCGCGAGGGCAAAGCGGGCCGCCCGTTGCCAACCCGCAAAGTCGGGAACAAAGGCCAGGGACCTCATCACAACTCTCCCGAGTAGACACTGCTTTCCGGGGCCGCGTTCGCAAAAAGATCAAGCTGCTCCGGTGGTGGCGCAAAGCGTGCCCGAAGATTGGCGTCGTCCAGGCCAGCCGTGCGGGGATTGTGACCGGCGGTCTCAATGAACGGTAGAATTTTTTTGAGCGGCACCCGCAACCGCGCCAGATCGGCCAGATCCAGCTTGTGCCAGCGCCGGGCAGCAATCACACGATCGACCGTTCGCACGCCGAGACCGGGCACGCGCAGGAGTAGCTGGCGTGACGCGCGATTGAGATCGAGCGGGAAAAGATGCCGGTTGCGCAAAGCCCACGCGAGTTTCGGATCGACCGCCAGATCGAGATTGGGCGTCGTTGAATCAACCAGTTCCTCACGAGCAAACTGATAAAAACGCAACAGCCAGTCCGCCTGGTAAAGCCGGTGCTCCCGGACCAGCGGCGGGGCAATCACCGGCAATTTGCTCGAGGCGTCCGGAATCGGACTGAACGCCGAATAATAAACCCGCCGCAACTCGTGGCGGCGGTACAGTGTGTCGGCTTGCGTAAGAATGTCTGCATCGGTCGCCGCCGTTGCCCCGATGATCATCTGCGTACTCTGTCCGGCGGGCGCAAACAGCGGAGCGTGGGCGGACCTGTCCGCAAGGGATTCATCGATCTTCGATTTGATCCGCCCCATGGCAGCGTCGATCCGGACAAATTTCTTTTCCGGCGCCAGCCGCTCCAAATCCACGACCGTCGGCAGCTCGATATTGATCGAGATCCGATCCGCCCAGCGGCCCGCCTCGGCAATCAATTCCGGTGATGCTTCGGGAATGGTTTTGAGATGAATATAACCGCGAAACTGATGTTCGACGCGCAGACTTTTCGCGACGGCCACGACCTGCTCCATGGTATATTCAGGATTACGAATGATTCCCGAACTCAGAAAAAGGCCTTCGATATAATTCCGCCGGTAAAAATCCAGCGTGAGCTTGACGACTTCCTCAGGAGTGAATCGGGCGCGTGGCACGCCGCTCGACACGCGATTGATGCAGTACAGGCAGTCGTAGATGCAATAGTTCGTGAGCAGAATTTTCAGCAGCGATACGCACCGCCCATCCGGCGTGAAGCTGTGGCAAATGCCCGCACCTGTTGTCGACCCGATGCCACCCGATTCACGCGAATTTCTTTTTGTCGTCCCGCTGCTCGCGCACGACGCATCATACTTTGCCGCATCGGCGAGAATGGCGAGCTTGCGGTGCAGATCCATGGTCCGGAAAAATTATGCGGGCCCGCGCCGTCCGCAAGTGGACGGCCGAGGAATTTCCGGAAAATATTCCAAATGGCGTGCAGTGAAGCGCCACCTGTGGGTTGCGTGCTTGTCACGCAACGTCCGGATGAAACCCGTGGCGCGGCCAGCGCGCCACCTACCGGCCGTTACGTGCCGGGCTGAATATAGGGAACGGCTTCAAACAATTCGCGCTCCGCGCCACGCGGATCGTTTTCCTTCCGGGGCGGAAGATCGAAAATCATGGCCGGGCGATTGGTCGTTTCGAATGTCGGCCACGGCGGCAGTCCGGGGGCGTTGGGATCGCCGGTCCGGGCAAACCCCACCAGTGACTCGCTCATGGCGGCGGCGAGACGGCGGGCGCCGGGGGATCCCATCGTATAGGGGCTCGCCTCGGGATTGTCGAATACGAGCGGAATATCGATCGTGTGCGGCGCACCCCACTTGCCGCCTTCAAACGGCGAGCGCCAGTTCACGTAGTAGACGTAGGTCGGCGAGCGCACCTGCGCGGCGCGCGCCTGCGTTTCCAACACAAAACCCTTCCATGAACGCGCGGCGGTACTCGCGGCGAAAAACACTTCGCTCGGCGTGTATTCCGGATGCAGCTTCCGATAGGCGGCTACAATCTCCGCCGGCTTCATCTCTCCGATGAATTTTTGCACGTGCTGGGAGATTTTCCCGGGCAGCGTTTCCCAAGTTAGCTTGAAGGTCTCCGGATCCCCGGCGCCAATCAGGCTGGTGGTCTCGTCATGGGTGTTGCCCATCACCATCGGAATTCCCTCCGACAGCGGTGAAGCACCAGGCGAGAAAGGATCGCGCGGCAACGCGCCGCCATCGACAACAGGAGCCCAATTGCCGCCCGCCGAACGCATCGCCTCCATCAAGCGTTCCATGGGCAGTTTATTTAATTCATCCAGGTGATCAGGCGTAATCCCGAGATTTTTCAACACCTGACGCGCAGTTTCGGTCGCATGTTCCTTCGTCCGGCCAGTGAGCTGTTGTCCACTCATCGTCCACACGCCCTGAAACAATCCCTTTGCGGCGGGCATGGCCATCAGCGTGGCGCATTTGGCCCCGCCGCCCGACTGGCCGAAGATGGTGACCCGGCCGAGATCACCGCCAAACTGGACAATGTTGTCGTGCACCCATTGCAAGGCCAAGATCAGGTCGAGCTGGCCGACGTTGCCCGAATTCGCGTACTCCGGGCCACCCAACTGGGCGAGGTAAAGATAACCGAAACCATTGAGCCGGTGGTTCACGGTTACCACCACCACATCGCCGCGCCGGCAGAGCGCCGCTCCATCATACACGGCGTCGTTGACGGAGCCATTGTTGTAGGCACCGCCGTGAAAATAAACGAGTACCGGGCGGGCGTGGCGATCGTACACGGCCGGCGTCCACACGTTTAATTTCAGGCAATCCTCACTCATCACCGGCGGTACGCCCGAATGATTGCTGCTTCCCTGCGGAGCGGCGGGACCAAATTCCACCGCATCGCGCACCCCGGTCCAGGGAGCCGGGGGCACGGAAGGCTGGAAGCGGTGCTTCGCCGTGTCCTCCCCGTAAGGAATGCCCTTGAAGACACAAATGTCCTGGTCGCGATAGCCGCGAACCTTGCCGGCCTTGGTCACCGCAATCGGCGCGTCCGATTGGGATGTTTCGGCGGCGGCGGCGTGACTGAGGACCAAAACCGCACTCAAAACGCCGAGGAAAGGGAGAAAAGCCAGTCGGTTTGCCACCCTGGCATCCTAGTCACCATGGGCTGTCGGTCTAGACGAATGACGCGATCCGGAGGAAAATTCAATTGAGCCGCCACGATGTCCTGCTTTGGGTAAACCGTAATCGTGAGCATGACTTCCCCTCTCAACCGAAAAAAATTCCGCTGGGGTGTGCTGGGCTACGCGCGCATCGCCAGTGAAAGCGTCATCCCCGCCCTCCTGCGCGCCGGCAATTCCG
>JBEHXD010000537.1:0-4211 GCA_048498875.1 Verrucomicrobiota bacterium | reverse complement strand
GGATTCGCCCGAGCACGGCTGGCGATGGGCGTTTTCGATGTGCGGATGGATCGGTGTCATTTATGCCGTGCCCTTGCTCGCCGCAGTGCGCGATCCCGTCCGGACACCGGTGACGGTCCAAAAAAACGGGAACACCAGCGGCATCGCGCGCGGGTTGTTCGGTAACTTTAACTTCCTCCTGTTGGTCCTGTGCTTCACGCTTCCGGCCATCGCCGGTTGGGTTGTCCGCGACTGGATGCCGGAAATCCTGCGGGAAAAGTTCCAACTCGGCCAGGGCCAGGCCGGCGTCAGTGCAATCCTGTTTGTCCAACTGGCTTCGATTGTCGGCGTGGTCGCCGGCGGCACGCTGGCGGATCGATGGATGCGGCGGTCACCGCGTGGGCGGATTTTCACCAGCGCGATCGGGATGACGCTTTTCCTGCCAGCGTTGTTCAGCGTCGGCAACGCGCCCACTCTGACGATCGCGGTGGTTGGCCTGATCATTTTCGGACTCGGTTGGGGATTTTTCGACTGCAACAACATGCCGATTCTTTGCCAGATCGTGCGCCCTGAATGGCGCGCAACTGGTTACGGTCTGATGAATCTCGTCAGCATCAGCTGCGGTGGTTTCGGTGACTGGGCCTTCGGTGCCCTGCGTGACCATCATGTGCCGCTCAATCTCATTTTTGGCGCATTCGCCGGTGTGGCCCTGCTGTCGGTCATCCTCATCCTGAGAATCCGTCCCGAAAAATCGTCCCCGGCCTGAGAACGGCGCATGCGACCATGCCGTTCATGGGTGCGCAGCGGAACACGAATCAATCCAAGGATTCATTTGGAAGAAACGATCCTGGTGACGTGAATTGCCCACAAACCCACGAGAAACGCGGCCACGCCAAACCAGTAAAATGTCATCAGTAGTTGCCAGGCGCAGCCACTCTGCCCGTAGTTTTTTATAAGCTGACCAAACCAAAACCCCAGTCCGGCCAGATGGATTCCATAGTTGACGAGCCACTGCGGCAGCCAACTCCGATTTCGAACGAGGCGCAGGTGGTTTTCCGGAAGGCCGGCGTGGACCTGCTTGCGTAGTGATCGAAAGCTCAAAACCGCATAGCAAGAAAAGGCGGTGAGCAGAAGCCCCAGCCAGCAGATGGTTTTAACGTCTGCCGGCTCTTTTTCGGGGACCAGAACCTTGAACGCGAGCGCGGCAGCAGCCGCCAACAACAGTCCGGTGGCGGTCCACTGCAGCGTATCATAATGCCGGCTCCAAGTGTGGATTTGCTCGTAACTGACACCCATGGCTCCGCAATTCGCACAAGGGCGTCCATCATCAGGTCCGGCAACTCCGCATTGCTTGCACGAAATATCACCCATGAGTGCAGCACTAGGGAATGTTGCCGGAGAAGTGAATCGGGAAATCAGTTTTCGCGCAGTCGATTCTACAGACGGGACATTGGTTCCTTATCAGGATTCTGTGATTTCCGTCGTCACCAAATGGCAATTCACCCCTGCAAATTGGGTGGAACGCGACCTCTGGGCGCGTTGTTCGAACGCGAGAATTTTTCAACGCACCCGGAGGTCGCGTTCCACCTAATCAGGCGGGAAATGTGTGCAGCGGTTTCCCGGGCGAAGCAAAACCTGGTCGACCTGGCAGACTCTGGTAAAAACCCGATACTGATACTACCCAAAGTGTCACCGTGCTTCCCGACCGTCCGAAAAGACATTGTCGGTTCCACTGAACTTCTTGCTGGTGAGCTCCAGATATTCCTTCTTTTCCATCCGGAAAAGGCGTTTGCCGCCCTTACTCCGCGCGGTGCAAAACATGTCGCGTGCCAGCTCAATCCGGCCGGCCTCGTAGGCGCATGATCCCACCAGCAATTCG
The DNA here is from genome assembly GCA_048498875.1 of Verrucomicrobiota bacterium. Taxonomy (GTDB): domain Bacteria; phylum Verrucomicrobiota; class Verrucomicrobiia; order Opitutales; family Opitutaceae; genus Lacunisphaera. Next base: position 2,353 of record JBEHXD010000537.1, on the reverse strand, counting down.
CTTTCGCCCACCAGGCTGCGGGTCCCATTGTACATGATCCCTTTCAACGCCCATTCGAGCGCCTCCTCCTTTTTATCCTGCAGGATCAGCACCTTCGCGAGATACATCAAAATCAGGAACGTATTGCCGTCCTGATCCTTGGGTTTCGGGATCTTGTCCCACAGATTCTTCAAATCCCGGACGCACTCGTCGTAACGACCTTCCTTGTAGAGAAGTTCGATCGGTTTCAGGTCTTCAATGACTGCCATGGTCGATCAACTTGGTTTGGTGTTTGAGCTGGGTCAGCAAGGACCGCGCCAGATGCCTTCGGAGGCAACCTGGTGCACGAAAGGTATGAGGGGAATAGTGAGTGCGACCACGGCCTCCGGCAAGACCGGAGGCAAAGCATCTCGTTGGCCTAAATTCTTGAAATTCACGTAACGGTGAAGTTATTCCCAAAGGTGACGATAGTGATAGCTGGCTTTGTTCCCCCCAGACAACGCCCCTTTGCGGTTATCCCATGTCCTCCTACCTCCCCACGGGCACCACCTCGTCACGACGGGTTCCCCCTCCCGCGACCGAGACGCAGGCGGGCGGACCGATCGCGGCCATTGTCACCGTCGCTTTACTGGCCGTCGCGGGCGTGATTATTGCTCACTTGTATGTAAATTCGCCCGCCGAACGGCCCTGGATTATGGGGCTGGCGGTGGTGGGATTGGCCAGTGCCGCCTTTGCCCGGATCGCGATTCGCCGCCGGGATCAAAACACCCGCAATGCCCGGCAGGTCGCCGGTGAATATTGGTCCGACTTAAATACCACCCTGCCCCAGTTGGCGGCTCTGTGGCAAAATGCCCCAATCAGCATGGTCTTGATCGATCCGAACGACCGCAGCGTTCCGGCCAAAATCGTCGATTGCAATCCGATGGCCGCCAAGATGCATGGGTACACCCAGGCGGAACTCATCGGAAAATCCATCGATTTTATCGAGGCCGTTCCCTGGGCTGAAACCCACGTGCAGCAATGGCTCAGGGAAATGCGCGACTCCTCGACTCCCCGTGAAGGCATCACCCGGCACCGCCGCAAAGATGGCAGTGTTTTCGACGTGGACTTCTCCAGCAGCTTTCTGGTCGTAAACGGACGTGAACTCGTGCTGGGCATGGATCGCGAGGCAACTGTCCGGGCGCAAACGGAACATGAGCTAAAACATGAACGCCTGGTGATTCGCGCGCTGCTCGATTCCATTCCCGATCACGTTTACTTCAAGGATCTGGCGTCCCGATTCCTGCTGATCAGCCGGGCGATGGCGTTAAAAGTCGGCCTCGATGATCCCTCCAAGGCGGTCGGCAAAACCGATTTCGATTTTTTCAAAAACGATCACGCCAGCCAGGCATTCGACGACGAAAAGCGCATCATCGGCACCGGCCAACCGCTGTTGAACCTGGTGGAAAAAGAATCGTGGGACAACGGCCAGGTGTCGTGGGGCCTCACCACCAAAATGCCTTTGCGCAATCACGAGGGCGAAATCATTGGCACCTTCGGTATCACGAAAGACATTACCGAGCTAAAAAACGCCGAGGAACAGGCCCGGCTCGCCAAGGAAGCGGCCGAGACCGCCGACCGCTCCAAGAGCGAATTTCTCGCCATGATGAGCCACGAGATCCGCACGCCCATGAATGGCGTGATCGGCTTCACCAATTTATTGCTCGATACGCCGCTCACGTCCGAGCAGCGGGACTGGCTGCACACCATCCGCTCGAGCGGGGAATCCCTCCTCACCATCATCAACGACATTCTCGATTTCTCCAAAATTGAGTCGGGACGCATGGAATTCGAACAGCATCCGGTCCTGCTCCGGCGTTGCGTCGAAGACGTGCTCGACCTGCTTTGGAGCAAGGCGAAGGAGAAAAAAATCGAACTGCTCCACTGGATCGAGTCCGACGTTCCTGAATGGATCCTGAGCGACAGCACCCGGTTGCGACAGGTGCTCGTCAATCTCATCGGCAACGCCGTCAAATTTACCGGCAAGGGCGAAGTCGAGGTTCGCATCAGCCTGATCCCCGCCTCATCCAACATGGAAGCCACGCTTCACATCACGGTTCGCGACACCGGCGAGGGCATTCCGGCCGACCGGATCGACCGGCTGTTTCAGCCGTTCAGTCAGGCCGATTGCACCACCACCCGGCGGTTTGGCGGTACCGGACTCGGTCTGGCGATCAGTCGCAGTCTGGCAAAATTGCTCGGTGGCGACATTGAACTCCGCTCCACCTCGCCGGAGGGCACCTGCTTTCTCCTCACCTTGCCGGCCCGGGCCGCCATTGAACCACCGGATCACTCGCACGTGCCCACGCCGGTACGATCGAGCGCCGGCTTGCAG
>JBEHXD010000536.1:0-4224 GCA_048498875.1 Verrucomicrobiota bacterium | reverse complement strand
TCGCAATTGGTAGTACTTTTTTGTTGAGATTCTGAACACCGCAGTTAGGATGGCCAGCCAACCGCACAGTCACGGAGCCCGCAGCATGTCGGAACATTGGTTGCACTGCCAGATCTTTAAGGGCATGTTCAGCGACGAACGCGCGATGAAGTACGACGGCCTGTCGTTCTTCGTGCCCCAGAGCAAGGTCCGCACGAAGGATCAGTCTGAGCAGGGCGAAGTTCTCGTCAAGACCTTTTCCGAAGGGTCGGAATGCTTCGCCGTGCTGCCCACCGAGTACCGCGCCATCATTCCCGTCAAATCATCGGACCTTGTGCCCGCATGATTCTTTCCAATATTGGCATCCACGAAGCCATTGATAAACGCTGGCTCGTGATCGATCCCGAGCCGATGCCTCGCACAAAAGAGGGGTCGGCGGCGTGTCCCTATCAAACCAGCGCGGTCGATCTGCGCCTCGGCACCGAGGTTTCCTGGTTCAAGGAAAATCTCCCGGTGAGCGTGGATCTCCGCCGCGGCGGTTTTGCAGACCTCTTCGGTCCCAATTCCGAAAGCATCACGATTACCGAGGACCAACCGTACAAGCTACGGCCGGGCAAACTGGTGCTCGCCAAAACGCTCGAGCGTGTGGAACTTCCGATTATCAGCGAAGCTCCTCCGCTTGCCGCTCGGGTGGAAGGAAAAAGTTCTTATGCGCGCTGCGGGCTGCTCGTTCATTTCACCGCGCCGACGGTGCATTCCGGTTTCGCCGGCACCATCACCCTGGAACTTATCAACCTTGGGCCACTCGATATTCTGCTCCATCCGCGCATGCCCATCTGTCAGCTGATCGTTGAACAGGTGTTCGGCACTCCCTTTCGCAACGACAGTCAATTCCAAGGCCAGGCGCGCGCGGGGGGAAAAACGCCGCCCCGCCCCTCTTCGACAGGTTGAACTCAACAACGATTGTGCCCTCACCGCGTGCGCGGGGCGGTTGAGGGGCCTTCGATGACGTCGCCGGGATTGGCGCCGGGGGCGATCGGGCCGGCCTTCACGCCGTTGGGGCCGGGCCACAGGGCGTCCGCCTCGGTCTCGGTCATGGTCACGGTGGGCTCGAATTTCGTGCCGTTCATGTAATCCACGAGCGACTTTTTCAATTGGCGTGCGACCGTTTTTTGCGACAGGTCGCCGGTGACGTCCACGCCGCTGACCATCAGCCGGCCGCTTCCGACGCGCGCCTCAAAAATCAGCCCCAGCTTGTAATTCCGCGCCCAGTCGTCGATCGCCGAGACGATCGGCCGCAGGGCCTTGGGGGCTTTTTCGATATTCACCGGGCGCACGCCTTCGGTCACCATGCGGCCGTTGTTTCCTTCCAACCGGTTCACCATCAACTGCGTCCACTGAAAATCGCACCAGCCCTCCGTCGGAAACTCCGCAAGCGCGGGACTCTTGGCATCCACCCAGAGGCCGAGCATCGCCGAGAGCTTCGGATTCATCAGGCGATTCCAGAACACGGGCACGTTGTCCAGCGGCGGACTGGTGTCGTCGAGCGCTCCGGGCGGCGGGGAGAAGAGCACTTTGCCGCCGCTGGCCAGCTTCGCCTTGGCGGCCGCCCAGTCATTCGTCACCAGCACATCGCCGGCCTCCGCGCTCGCCTCCGCGGGATAGACCCAGAAATTCCACGAGTTCTTCGCCTCGGTTCCTTTCAGCTCCAGCACCAGGCGATACTGCGCCGGCGCGGCGAGCTTCGACGTGTCCACGGTCACCGTTCCCACGTTGGCATCTTTGCCGATCGGATAATCATGCTTGCCGAGCGTTCCCTCCATGACGGTCTTGCCCGAGAGATCCTCGACGTGCCAATCCGTCTGCACGCCCTGCAAATCCTTGGGGCCGAACTGCGCCACCATGACCGGCGCCTCGAGCGCATCGCCTGTGCGATACACGCGATCCTTCACCGCTGCCAGCGGCACGATGTCGGAACAGAACTCCCGCCACTCCTTCGCGGTTTCGTAGCCCTTGCTTTCCCAGAAGGTGTCGAGAATGCCGATGAGCGCCCCGCCCTGTCCGAGGTAATCGTGCAAATCCAGCAGCTCGAAGCCGGAGAGTTCCGGCGTGCGCAGATTCGACTCGATGTCTTCCTTGTAGCACGCCACCTGGAACTTTCCGGAGGCGAAGGCAAACTCCTTGTCGCGGTCGAGCACGCCGTGCTTTTCCGCCGAATCCCGGAAAATCTCGTAATTCCCCGGCCGCAGGTATCCCGTGAATTTTTTGATCAGATCAAAATCGGGATAGGCGCACCACTGGCCCATTTCGTGCGTGACCACGGGAATGTTGACGCCCTGCATCTGGCGCGAGTAAGTGCCGCCGAACCAGGCTTGCGCTCCGCGGATCGGGCTGATGCCGAAGTCGGGACCCTCCGCGGTTAACTGCGACCGACCGGTGTCCTCCGCATAGAGCCGCCGCGGATCCTCCGCCACCCACTTCGCCGCCCAGGACAGCAGCACGCGCTGGTAATTCCCGGCGGGCTCGTTGCTGGGCGAGAGCGCGATGTAGGAGGGATGATTCCCGTAAGCCTTCTCCATCTTCTCCGTCTCTTGTTCCAGCATCTCCGGCATGCCGGGAACGGAAAAATTGTTCCACATTCCGCACTCGGGCTGAATGTAAAAGCCCAGTTCGTCGGCCGCCTGAAACGCCGCGTCGGGCGGGCAGTAGGAATGAAAGCGCATCATGTTGAGGCCGTATTCCTTGCAGGTGGCGAAGATCTTTTTCCAGGAGTCGACATCCGTCGCCGGATAGCCGGTCAGCGGAAAATCCCCGCCGGAATGGGTGCCGCGCAAATCGACCTGGACGCCATTCACCAGCATTTTCAGGCCATCGTGCGTCACCTCGCGCAGGCCGAACTCGACATCCCGCGAATCGTTGGCCTTCTCGCCGCTGGCCAGCTTCACGGTGAGCCGCTGCAGATTCGGATGAAACTCGTCCCACGTCTTCGCATCCGCCGGCAGCGCGACATCAAACTCCGCCTTGCCGCCGGACTTGTCCCACGACACCGGCGTCGATGCGCCGCCGGAGGACAGCGTTCCGCTTCCCGCCTCGCCCGTGTCATTGCCCACCGTCACGACGACGTGCGCGGATTTTTTCTCCACATTCGGAAATACCTGCACGTCATCGAGAAACACCGGCGAGGTGCCGATCAATTCGATTTTCCCCGCCACGCCGTTCCACGTCGCGCCCAGCGCATCCGAGACGCTGTGGCCGTCGGGCCGATACCCCGGGCCGCCGTTGATGCCGGGAAAGACGGACTGCCGATTGTCGATGCGAATCGCCAGGTGATGCTTGCCCGCCCCGACGATTCCCAGCTCATAATCATGCGGCGCCACCAGCGAACGCTGCGGATCGCCCACCTGCTTGCCATCGAGAAAAACCGTCGTCTGCCAGTGCGGCCGCTCCAGCACCAGTTGCACCCGCTGACCGCTCCAGGAATTGTCCAGGTCCACATCGCGCGCATACCACGCCACGCCAAGATAGTGCTTCGGCGGCTGCGACAAATAGGGAACCTTGATGTTCCCCGGATGCGTGTAGGGCTCATACTCCGGCAGCTTCCACCAGCGCTTCAGCGTGTTGGGCCGGCCGGGATCGTCGGGATCGCTGCGCGGCAATGCCGCCACCCACGGCGTGTCCAGCCCGATGTCGTCGCCGTAGCCCTGCGACTGCAAAATCCCCGGCAGCGTGATCTTGTCCGGCAGCGCGTTGCTCTGCCAGTTCTCCTTGACCCCGGCGTCCTGGCGATCCATCGCGAATGACCACTGCCCCGATAAATCCTGCTTCTCGGCGGCCCACGCACGGGAACCGGCGGCGAACGTCGCGGCAGAAAAGGCGGCGGCAATCACGACGGCATTGATCGGACGAACCATGCAAAAACTCCGCATTCGGCAAATGGCGTTACACACGCTTAACGCCCCACGCGCCTCCGCATTACATCCCGGGCCCGCCAGACTACAATTCACCCATGGAACACTGGTACCGCTCCATCATCTCCGGCGAACGTGCAGGGGCATTTCCCGCGATCCTCCGCTTCGTTTTCGAAGTGCTCTCCTGGATTTACGCCCTCATCATTTATCTCCGCAACTTCTTTTATGATGTGGGCCTCTTTCGGCAGGTGCGCTTGCCGGTGCCGGTGATCTCCGTCGGCAACATCACCACCGGCGGCACGGGCAAAACGCCCACGGTGATCATGCTGGTCAAGGA
>JBEHXD010000535.1:0-4238 GCA_048498875.1 Verrucomicrobiota bacterium | reverse complement strand
GTCGATTTCAACGACCGGCTGAAGAGCATCACCCACGGCTACGGTTCGATGGATTACGAGCTCGGCGAGTACCGCGCCGCGGACCTCGTTAAAATGGAGATCCTCGTCAACGCCGACCCGGTCGATGCGTTTGCCAGCATCGTCCACCGCGAGAAGGCCGAAGGCAAGGGCCGTGAACTTTGCGAAAAGCTGGCGGATATCATCCCCCCGCAGATGTTCAAAGTCGCCATCCAGGCCGCCATCGGCGGCAAGGTCATCGCGCGCGACAACGTGAAGGAAATGCGCAAGGACGTGACCGCGAAGTGCTACGGCGGCGACATCTCCCGCAAGCGCAAGCTGCTCGACAAACAGAAAGAGGGCAAAAAGAAGATGAAACAGTTTGGGCGCGTTTCGATCCCATCGGATGCGTTCATCAAGGTCCTCAAGACCAATTGAGCCATTTGAAACTGTTCGCCTGAAATCCGCGTCAACCCTTCGCCACCATGTTCGGCCTTTTCGAATCGCAGGACAAAAAAATGCGCGATAACGCGGCCAACTGGCTCGAACTCGCGGACAAGATTTACCACTATCGCCGCGACGTGCTTGCCGAGACGCACGTGGCCGAGCTGCAATCTTGCCGGGCCGAGGTAAAAGCGCTTTTGAAGCAGCGCGCGGGCGCCGCGGAAATGAAGCTCGCCATCGAGCGCCTGGAGGAGGTCCTCAAGCGCTGCGGCGGCTCGATCTATCCGAGTTCTGGGCTGAGCGAAAACATCGAGTTTTTCCTCGTGGCCGCGCTGGTGATCCTCGGCATCCGCACGTATTTTGTGCAGCCCTTCAAGATCCCGACCAATTCGATGTGGCCGACGTACAACGGCATGACGTCGGAGGTCTATCGGGCCCGCGAGGAAGAGCCCAATTCAGTCGCTGTTGCCGCCCGCGCGGCCGCCTTCGGGGCCTGGCCGCACCGGCTGGATGCGCCGGTAGATGGGGAGATCATGATTCCCGTTTTCGGCGGGTCGGGCCGCCGCGGCGCGGTCAGCGCGGCCAATGCCCGCGGCACCACCTGGCTAGTCATTCCGACGGATGTGCGCGAATACTCGATCGTCGTGGGCGATGCCGTCGTGAAAACGAAGCTCCCGCTGGATTTCGATTTCGATTGGACGGTCTACGACGCCTTTTTCGCCAAGGATTCGTCGGATACCTACAGCGCGCAAAAGCTCGTCGAGGCGATCCGGCAGAAACAAGACGCCAAGCAGGTGGTGGTCAGGAATATCGGGGGCGAGCCCATGGAGTGCATTCGCACCGGCAGGTTCGTCAAAAAGGGCGAGCGCGTGATGTCGTTCGACGAACTCACGGGCGACCAGCTTTTCGTGGACCGCGTGAGCTATCATTTCATGCAGCCGAAGGTGGGGCAGGGCTTCGTCTTCCGCACGGACCACATCGACAGCATCTACATGCGCGACGCCTCCAACAAGCAGTTGGAGCAGTACTACATCAAGCGCCTCGTCGGCCTGCCGGGCGACACCCTTGAAGTCCAGGAGCCGGTGCTGCTGCGCAATGGCCAGCCGATCGCCGGCTCGGTCGCGTTTGACGCCAATGCGAGCCGCCGCGACCGCTACTCCGGCTATCAAGCCATCGGCGAACTTGTCCCCGGCCGGAAAATCACGATCCCGGAGAAGCGCTACTTTGCGATGGGCGACAATTCCTCCAATAGTCAGGACGGCCGCTATTGGGGCACCGTGCCCGCCAAGGATGTCGTCGGCCGTCCGCTGTTCGTGTATTATCCGTTTACGAAGCACTGGGGCCCGGCGCGATAAGCGCGGCGGCTGGCCAAGGGAGGAGCGCTCAGTGACCTGCGCCGGATTAGGATCAGGAGCGTAAAGGAATGAGATTTCTCTGACTTGAGTAGACCAATGTCGTTGGGCGGTAAAAATTTACGCCCCATCTAGTGCACAATGAATAGAATGCTTTGTACCGTTTTTAGCATCCTTCCCGAGTCCTGAATCGGGTGTTTTCCTTCCCATAGAATGCGAAAGCATTCTTTTTCGCGTCCCGGTCAAGTGGTAAATTTCAGTCCAACCACTACCGTCAGAAGGAAACAGAATGAAAAACATCAAGCCCGTCCTATCCGTTGACCCCGACCTTTGGAAAAAAGTGGACGACTATGCGGAAAAAAACGGACTAAGAACGGCCAACAACCTACTGGCGGCAGTCACCGCGGAACTCGCGAAAGCGTCCGACAAAGGGCTAAATATCTGGCACGTCATTGGGCGGATAGCCGCCGACGATACCGAGCACGCTCAACCGCGAATCACCGAGCGCGAACCGCGCGCCATCGCCCGCTAGCTCACCCACTTCAGCGCAACATCGCGCTGCAAATCGTACCATGCAAACCGGTGCGTGCCGCGCGCGCCGTGATGCGTCAGATAGGCATTCAACGCCCGGATGCTCGATACGGAAAGCGCGCCGTGCTCGGATATCATCCCGCAGATTTGCACGCGATCCCGCCCCAGCTCGCGCAGCTTCCGCAGCAGTTTCGTTGCGCTGTTCGTCTCCCACACCTCCAGCCGAGGCCGCACACCGAAGATCATAGCGACGGGACCAATCCGCGAATACAATTCAAACGACGATTCGCGCCAGTCTGCTATAGGGACAATAACATCATCACGCCGGGCTGGATAGAATGACATACAGCGGACCGCACCACGCAGCCCGCGACGACGCAACGGAGGACGATACCCACCACGCTTCACGGAACTTTAACGCCGCGAAGAGAGCAGGGCAGGGCGGGAGCCGAACCACCACCCCAGCGCAAGCCCGGTGAGGCCGAGGAGATCACGGCCCACATCCGCCCTCACTTCGCCCGTCAGCGTGGCGTAAACAGCCACAGACGAGCACAAGAGGCCCAGCGTGAGGGCGGGGCGGGTGAGGGAGCGGACCGCCGACACCCAGCACGGAGCAGGGCCGGAATTGTCATTTGCGGCCGCATCCTGCGAAGCCTTGAACGCGGACCACGCCGCGACGGCTTCCGCAGACGACTGTTGAGCCTTGAGCAACTCCAATTCGTGCGCGCGCTCTTCACGGCGGATGCGCGACGAAACCCAAGTGTTGGCAAGGCCGAGAAGCCCGCCGAACAGACCGCCCGGCGTGGCAGAGGTGAGGAGGTCAACAAAGGTCATGCGAAGGGAAATTTTCCTTGGTTCGTGTCGTCTCTTTCGCTCCTGGGGTTTCGGAAGGACAGCCAGAGCTTGCGCGCCGTGATGACGATGCCGAGACACGTCAGCACGAAGGCCGCGACGGCGTTTGCGGTTTCGAGGTGCGACGCGATGAACGCGACGCCGAAGGGCAGGGTGTCAGACGGCGAGAGCTTCATGCGGAAATCTTTTTGCCTTTGCGGATCATGGCCCACACGGCAACAGCCAGCGCGGCGACGATAAGCAGCGGAATTCCCCAACGGAGGGTAGAGAGGCCGGTTTGCACGCCGCGCCCCACATCGGCCACGGAATCGCCCGCCTTGACGGCGTTGTCCACCACCGCAGACCGGAAATCACTCCAATTGAAGGAGGCATCCGCCAACGGCGCAAAACCGTGGTCCACCACCTCGCGCGCCGTCGCGAGCGTGAACGCCGTGAAATTCCCCGGAGTCGCGAGAATCTTCTGCGAGAGCTTCACGACGTAGACGCCGCGTTGCTCAAACGTCAGGTCCGGCGCCGCGCCGTCCTGACGATCGACACCCATTTCAATCCACACCACGCGCTCCGCAGAACGCAGATTCGCGCGGTTCTGTGCCTCCGTCACCATCAGGCGTCAACCGCGGCCTCGAAAGCCGGCAGCGTCTTCAGAAGGGCATAGAGATCGGGCTTGGTCGGATAGTCCGGCACACCCGCGCCAAAGAGCGCGGTGAATTCCGGGCCAGTGACCTTGACCGGGCTGACGACCAGCGGAGCCCATTTCGGCGAGATCGCGCCCCCGTCACCCTCGACGGTTTCGCGGCGCGTCTCTTCGTCGCGGAAGCTCTGCACATGGACTTCGAGCAACCGCTCGGCATCCGAAATATAGACGCCGGAAATACGGTGATAGGCAGCAACGACGTTGCCGGGCAGGGTGATGTTTTTGCGGAGGGCCATAAAATCAGGCAGACAAAAGCCAATGTGCACTACCACCAGAGCGGAGGTCCGCGATGAGCGCAGCCACGCGCTCAGCAAGCTGCGCCAGCGTGACGGCAACTACCTCGGCCCGTCGTGTGTCGATACGCAGTT
>JBEHXD010000534.1:0-4268 GCA_048498875.1 Verrucomicrobiota bacterium | reverse complement strand
CGCGGTCGGCGTGAGTGCCGGACTCCTGGGTTATGCGGCGCTCAGCCAGATCGTGGGGCGACTGCTGTACGGGGTGGCTCCGACCGATCCCCTCACGCTCGCCTTTGCCCCGGCCGTGCTGATGGCTGCCGCGCTGGCCGCTTGCGTGATTCCGGTACGCCGGGCCACTCGCGTCAATCCGCTCACGGCGCTGCGTGCGGAGTGAGCGCTGTGGCGGGCTCCATTGTAGGTTGTGCGCTTGCGCACAACGTGGCTGTCCCGTAGGTGGTGCGCTTGCGCACCACGTGGCGGGCAAGCCCGCCACCTACTCCGCTTCCCAATTTTGGGATTTCCTTGTCCCGGGCACGAGCTATCCGGGAAATTTAACTACTCGCCATAATCAGGCAAATCGTTGACTGACTGACTGATATTTTTAATCAAACCCATGGCACGCCGGTTGCAAAGCAGAGCGACAACTATTTCCCCAATGTTTATTTTCCGGCGCCTCACAGCCACGTTTTTATCCCTCCTGCTCATCGCCAGTTCGCTCGCGAGTGATGTCGCACCAGAAGCGAAGCCGGCGGCCCGGCTCACCTTGAACGAGGCAATTCAGCGGGCGCTGGCCAATAATTTCTCGATCAAAATCAGTGGATTCGATTCCTCGATCGCCAACGCCGCGGTCACACAGTCCCTGGGAAAATTCGATCCCATCCTTGAGGGCAGTTACCGTTACTCCGATAACGCGAGCCCTGGTTACACGGATCCCAACACGGGCCAGATTTCCTCGGCGGTTAACCTCAAGTCGGACAATTATTCGCTCGATATCGCGGGGCTGCTCCCGTGGGGCATGACCTATCAGGTTGGCGGCACGACTTCCAACACCCGTGGCACGTCGAACGGGTTTGCCGACAACTTCAGCACCTTTGCCGGCGTATCCGCCACGCAGCCCCTGTTGCGTAATTTCGGATTCAGTCCGACGCTCGCCTCGATCCGGATCGCGCAGATCAATCGCGGCATCAGCGAATGGGAATTCCGCCAGTCGGTCATCGACACAATCACCAATGTGATCCTCGCCTATAACGAACTCGATTTTGCCTACACGGCGCGAGAAAATGCGATTCACTCGCGGGATCTCGCGCTGCAGCTGGTGGACGAGAGCCAGAAACGGTTCAAGACCGGCAGCGCCTCGCAATATGACGTGACGTTCACGAGCTCGCGCGCGGCGAGCCAGTCGGAAAACATCCTGTTTGCAGAACAGTCGGTGCGCACGGCGGAAAATTATCTCAAGCAGCTCATTTCCGGAAACAAGACACCCACCCTGCTGCAGGAACAATTAACGATCGAGCCTCCGCCGCCCGCGCCGATTGTGGTGGTCGACGCCGCCGCTGACTTCCGGATCGCCCTGACCAAACGCCCCGATTACCAGCAGGCCACGCTCGCCTTGAAAAGGGAGCACACCAACACCCGGCTGCAGCGCAACCAGCTCCTCCCGCGCGTTGATCTGGTCGGTGGATACGGTTACAGCGGCCAGGGTGGAGATTTTGGCATCACCCGGCGCCAGATCGAAAACAAGGACTACAATGCGTACAATTGGGGCGTGGTTGTTTCCGTGCCCATCACCTTCACGACTGAACGGGGCCGCTATCGCGCCGCGAAGCTCCAGCAGCGGAAATCCGAAACGCAGCAGGACCAGCTGGAACAGACGATTGTGGTGCTGGTGGGCAATGCGGCGTCGCAAATCGAAATCACCCAAAAACGCATCCAGGCCACCCGGCAGGCCCGCGATCTCGCCCAGGCGACCTTCGAGGCGGAAAAGAAACGTTATCGCGCCGGCCAGACCGATTCCTTTTACGTCGCCCAGCAGCAGGAACTCCTTTCGCGGGCCGAGGTCAGCGAAGCCCGCGCCCAGACCGACTATCACAAAGCCCTCGCTGACTACGACCGCGAACTCGGCGTCACCCTGGAAAAACTCAACATCACCATCGCCGCGCCGAAGTGAGCGATTCGGAATTTTGCCCGCGAATAGTTTCGCCAAATACAGACAGCGAAACTTACAAAGTCCCCTTCGGCTGATCGCCTACGAAATTTTTGGTGCGAAGGTTTCAAAATGGACAGAGGGAAATCACCTCTTCGCTAGCTTTGCGATCTTGGTGTAAATATTTTCCATTCCGTAGGAACTCCTGGACGTCCAGCGAAAACCCAAAGCCGATGAGGGCATCGGCCCCTACCCCAAATCATTCCGAGGATGGGAGTATTCTGCGGTTCGATCATTTCGTGTCCTTTCGTGTGTTTCGTGGGCCACCTCAGAATGCTTGCGAAATCGCCGTTTCGCGCGATTGGTTAACGCATGCCGCGCATTCCCCTCGAAGACAATTTCACCGACGTCATTGGCAAGGTCCAGCGCGGTCTTAAAATCTCCGACTCCGCCCTGGCTGAACAGGCCGGGATTTCCAGGACCGACTTGAAGAAACTCAAGGACGGTGAAGTGATCGAGCCCGCTTTGCTCGCCGTCGCCGCGCCCCTGGGCCTCGGTCGCAATTCACTCCTCGCGATGGCGAAGCGCCAATGGTATCCGAAACAGCCGCTCTTCAAACGGGGTTTCGCGATGTTCAATACGCAGTACGAGGACATGGCGGTGAACAGCTATCTCGTGTGGGACGCCAGGACGAAACTCGCCGCGGCCTTCGACACCGGCGCGGATGCCCGCGGCATGCTCGATACGGTCGGCGCCGAAGGCCTTTCGTTGCGGTATATTTTTATCACGCACACGCACGATGACCATATTGCCGATTTGAAACGGCTCGCGGCCACCGGCGCCGAAATCTGGGCCGGGGAACTCGAGCCGGTCGATTTCCCCGGGGCCAAAGCCTTCCAGGAAAATGCCCACTTTCACCTCGGCGAACTGGCGGTTAAAACGCTCTTCACCTGGGGCCACTCCCCCGGCATGACGACATTCTTTGTCACCGGCCTCTCCTACCCGCTCGCGATCGTGGGTGATTCGATCTTCGCCAGCTCGATGGGCGGAAGCCCGACGCATTACGAAGTGCAGTTTCGAAACAACAAACAGAAGATCCTCAAGCTTCCCCTCGACACCGTTCTCGCCTGCGGCCACGGCCCGCTGACGACGCTGAAGGAGGAAAAACAGCACAACCCATTTTTTGCCCGCTAATCACGCGAATCGACGCGAATAAGGATTCAGACACTTTCTCACACCAAGATCGCAAAACGAACCAAGGGGCTGCCCATATGAGAACTCCGCGATCCGTATTTTAATTTTTATCCACGTCCAACTCCGATCTTCGCTCCCTTTGCTTCCTTGGTGTAAATCATTAAAAGTAATTCGCGTTCATTCGCGTGATTCGCGGGCACTCTCTTAAATTTATGAACGAAAAAATCGGATTCGTGGGTGTGGGGCGCATGGGCGCGAACATGGCGCGGCGGCTGAAAGATTGCGGTTATGCCATCGCCGCCGTGTATGATGTTCACAGCGCCGGCGCGCGGGAACTCGCGGCTGAAGTCGGTGCGACGCCTTGCGCCACTCTCGCCCAGGTGACCGCTCAATCCGACGTCATCATCACGGTCGTGACTGACGATGCGGCGCAACTCGCGGTGTTTGCCGAGTCCGGCGATTCGTTGCTCAGCGGCGCGAAGGGAAAGATTTTCATCAACTGCGCCACAATCACGCCCAAAACCCACGTTGAAGTGGAGCGTCGTGCCCAAAAAGCCGGGGCGGTGTCGCTCGAGGGCTGCATGGCGTCGAGCATCCCGCAGGCACGCAACGGCACACTGTACCTCATGTGCGGCGGCGATCGCGCGACGTTTGATCGCGTGCGTCCGCTCCTGGAAAAACTCAGCAGCGCCCTGCGCTACGTCGGCCCCACCGGCAGTGCCGCCCAGGTCAAGGCGCTCGTCAACATGGTCATGAATTGCAATACCGCGGCCCTCGCCGAAGGCCTCGGCCTCGGTCACGCGCTCGGACTCGATCTTGACATGCTGCGCGAAGTCTTCGCGCAAACCGGAGCCAATTCACAGGTGCTCAAGACCGACGGCGAAGATATGCAGCATCGCGCCCATGATTGTTATTTTTCCGCCGCCCATGCCGCCAAGGACTCCGGCATTGCCCATCAACTGGGCATCGACTGCGGATTGAATCTTCCTCTCGCGAGGGCCACCAGGGAACAGTACGACCGCATGGTCAAAACCGGTCTGGGTGCCCTCGATAAATCCGGCATCGCCGAACTCACGTTCAAGGGCCGCCACGGCTGAGCGGATCGGCTCAGGCGCGCGGG
>JBEHXD010000533.1:0-4272 GCA_048498875.1 Verrucomicrobiota bacterium | reverse complement strand
CCAGTTCGTCCGCCGGATGACGGCGCCCGACGGGTCGTTCGACGGCATCGTCGTGGTCTCGCTGGATCCGAACTACCTGGCCGCGTTCTACCGTTCGACCGCCTACATGGTGGGTTTGCTGCACATGATCGGCATGCTGGTCATCGAAAACATGTGGATGAAAAAAGGCGGGCAGCCAAAGTTCACCCTCGTCAACTTCGAACAGGAATGGTCCGCCGATGAGAAAAAGCTTTGCAGCTTCGATCATCCGGCGATGGGCGCGGAACTGCTCCGGCAACTCTCTTTTCCCGAATCAGTCGTCAGTGCGATCGCCGGCCAGTATCGGACGCCGCTCACGCCGCTGGCCTCGGCCTTGCACATCGGCCGGCTCGCGCGCGCCTTCCGCGGTGTGACCTTCAAGATGGAGCCCAATCTGGAAGTCACCAGCCGCTACGACCTCGATACGGACAGCAAACTCCAGGCCTTTCTCCTCGACGTCCGCGAAGAAGCCCAGCGCGCCATGCAGGGCTGACAAGGGGAAAAGCGATCCGAAACCACCGCAACCATGTGCGGTGAGCCCACCGCCGTCAGACGGGCGTGTTACTGCACTGCCATTTCGGCAGGACGCACGAGGTTCTTGTCGTGCTTCGCTGCATTGTCCTTCGCTTTTTCAACCATCTTGCCGTAATTCGTGGTCGCCTTGCCTGTGGAGGAGGAAGCGGGCGGTTGCCCTTTTTGCGCAGGCGATTCCTTTTTGGCCGTCTCCGTGGCCGCAGGTGGTGCATCCGTGATGCTGTTCATTGGAATCGTTCCGGTGAGCTTGCCGTAGCGAACGGTCAGCACAAACGCCTTTTCATCGCGGCTCAGGACTTCGACGACCGAGTCTTTTTTAAGCGCGGTCATGCTGCGATCTCCCTTGAGGATCGCAGGCTGCGTGAGTTTCACTTCCTCCGCCGAACAGAATACTGCCGACGCCAACAGCAAAATCGCGATTCGTTTCATAGAGGTAATCCTTCGGCTTTTGGACGCGGCAAGCAAGCCGTACCTCCGGTCAAACTGCCCAAATTCCGTTAAGAAATTGTCAGAATCAAGATCACGCCGGTGTGAGCACACCGGTCATCTGCCTCGGGACACAAAAATGGAGCGAAGTCCGGCAATCTTCCGCAAACAAGTGGTGGCAACGAGGGTCGCATAACCATGAGCACAGGATTGCCACGCCGCGTTTTTCTGCTCTCTCCCGCACACGCCGGCGGCGTTCGCGCACGACTGCTGCTCAATCCCCGGGCGTCGTTTGCGCTCGCCCATCAGTTTCAACGCGAAGGCCTGCCGCTGGCGGACGTGTTTGCCTTTGCGAGCGGTCTCTATTTCCGGGGAAAAATCACTTACGCGAAACACTTCGCGCGCCAGGGGGATTTGATGCGGGTAATCACGTCGAACGCCGGCCTGCTCGATCCGGACACACCCATCGGCCCGAAGGAGCTGGTCGCTTTTGGCGGTACTGAAATCGATGAAACGGATTTGCGTTATCTGCGCCCGCTTCGCCGTGATGCCAGGCGCATCGATCGCCTCCTCGCGCCCGGCGGGCACGCGATTTTACTCGGCAGCATTGCCACCGCAAAATATCGCGAAAGTTTGCTCGGCATTTTCGGCGAGCGGCTGCTTTTTCCCACGGAGTTCGTGGGCCGCGGCGACATGAGCCGCGGGGCCTTGTTATTGCGTGCCGCCCAAGCGGATCACGAATTGCACTATCAGCCCGTGAAAGGAGCCGTGCTGAACGGAAAACGCGCGACAAAAGCGGAGGACATCAGGCCGACGCAGCCCGTTCCCACCGCCAAAAGTAAAAGTCGGGAAAGCCACCGGGGATCACCAACATTCCGCCGAACTTTCGGCGGCAGCGGGGTACCAATTATCGGCACCATGAATGAGCAACTCGACACCACCTTGGAACCTGTCCCAGCCACTGTACCGGCAGCAAAACCATCAGCTAAAAGCGCCGCCAAAACGGAGCCTGTCCCGGTGACGGCCGTCGACAGCTCGATGATGGGCCTGCCTTACCAACCGGGCAAACCCTTCCCCCAAGGCGCCACTTGGGACGGTTCCGGCGTTAATTTTGCGCTTTATTCCGCCGCTTCGGAATTTGTGGAACTTTGCCTGTTTGATCGTGCGGATCAAACCAAGGAGACGCATCGCATTCGGATACGCGAACGCACCAACGGCGTCTGGCACATTTACCTCCCGGAAATCAAACCCGGTCAGCTCTACGGCTATCGTGTGCATGGTCCGTATTCGCCCAAGGAGGGACTGCGTTTCAATCCCAACAAACTGCTGATCGATCCCTATGCAAAGGCGATCGGACGCGGTTTGAAGTGGGCCGATGAATTGTTCGGATACACCATCGGACACCCGGATCAGGATCTTTCGTTCGACGAACGCGACAGCGCCCCCTTCGCCCCCTTGGGCGTGGTGATCGACAACACCTTCGATTGGAGCGACGAAAAGCGCCCGGACATTTCCTGGCAGCAAACGGTGATCTACGAAGCGCATGTCCGGGGCATGACCAAACTGCATCCCGATATTCCGGCCGAACTTCGGGGCACCTATGCCGCGATGGCCTCCGATCCCATCCTCGCCCATTTAAAATCACTCGGCATCACCACCGTCGAATTGATGCCCGTTCATCATGCCGTGCAGGACCGGTTCCTCGTCGAAAAAGGCCTGAGAAATTACTGGGGTTATAACACGCTCGGCTTTTTTGCCCCGGAACCTTCCTACGGTTCCACCAAGGAACCCGCCGCCATCGTGCGCGAATTCAAGGAAATGGTGAAACGGTTCCACAACGCCGGATTAGAAGTCGTACTCGATGTCGTCTATAATCACACCGCCGAGGGAAATCACGCCGGGCCGACGCTCTCGTTTCGCGGCATCGACAACCTGGCCTACTACCGGACCGTCCAGGAAGACCAGCGCTACTACATGGACTACACCGGTTGCGGCAACACGCTGAACATGGTGAACCCGCACTCGCTCCAGCTGCTGATGGACAGTCTGCGTTATTGGGTGCTGGAGATGCACGTCGATGGATTCCGCTTCGATCTTGCCGCCGCGCTCGCCCGCGAACTCAAGGACGTAAATCAACTCGGCGCCTTTTTCGATACGCTCTATCAGGATCCGACCCTGGCGGACATCAAGCTGATCGCCGAACCGTGGGACTTGGGCGAAGGCGGTTATCAGGTCGGCAACTTTCCCGTGGGCTGGGCCGAGTGGAACGGGAAATATCGCGATACCGTCCGTAAATTCTGGAAAGGCGACATGGGCCTGCACTCGGACATCGCCACACGACTGGGCGGCAGCGCCGATTTGTACGAACGCACCGGACGACTTCCTTCCGCGAGCATCAATTTCATCACCGCCCACGACGGGTTCACCCTCAACGATCTCGTCAGCTACAATCACAAGCACAACGAGGCGAACAAGGACGACAATCACGACGGCGCAGACGACAACAATTCGTGGAATTGCGGCCACGAGGGTGAGACCGACAATGAAGCGGTGATCACTCTGCGCGAGCGTCAGAAACGAAATTTCTGGGCCTCGTTGATGCTGTCACAAGGCGTGCCGATGATCTGCGCCGGCGACGAAGTGGGACGCACCCAGCACGGCAACAACAACACGTATTGCCAGGACAACGAAATCTCGTGGTTCAATTGGGACTGGAATGAAAAACAGAAAAGTCTGCTCGCCTTTGCCCAGCGGGTTATCCGCATCCGGCGCGATCATCCCAACTTTCGCCGCCGCAGTTTCCATGAAAAAGACCCGGTCGTTTCCGCACCGGCCGGCGGCGTCAAATGGTTCCGTTCCGATGGACAGGAAATGCAGCAGGAAGATTGGGAGAACGGCGGCTGGATGCGCACGCTCGGCATGTTTTTGCCGGGCAACGCCGCAGAAGTCCGCGACCCCGCGGGCCGAAATGCGATCGATGATGATTTCCTCCTTTTGCTCAACGCCCACCAGGAAGCCATCGAGTTCCGTTTCCCCGCACAGGATGCGACCGGGGCATGGAGCTTGATGCTGACGACGGTCGGCGAATCGTCGCAGAACGAAAAAACGGAGCCATCCCCGGAAAGCTTCCGGCTGGAAGCATGCTCGTTTGCGCTTCTCAGCCGCCCGCAATCCGCTCAGAGTCCGTGAACGTTATGGTGTCATCCCCGACCGGCGCCGGCGCGCCGGCAGGCGCGCGCGTCCGCAGAGCGACCCACCCCACGGGCACCGCGAACGCCAGCGGCACTCCGAGTC
>JBEHXD010000532.1:0-4273 GCA_048498875.1 Verrucomicrobiota bacterium | reverse complement strand
CCGGCTTCCCGGCGCTCGAAACCAAACACACCGTCCTGCTGGCCGACTCGAGCGGCACCAACGCCAAGACCGCCCTGCTCTGGATCGGATGCGGCCGGCAGGACACCAGCCACTTTGCCGGATCGAAGAAAATCGCCGACGTCCTGGCCGCACACCAAATCCGCCACACCTGGCATCCCACGGACGGCGCCCACAACTACGCCCTCCTGCGGCAATACTTGGCCGAGTTTCTGCCGCTGCTGTTTCAGCCCCGCACCCGTTGATTGGGGACACCGGCCTTCATCGGTTTTTCCACGAGCGAAACCCGCCAGTTGGGGGTTGTCTGGAGCCCCTGCTCGCGAGATGCTCCGCCATCCACTTGGGCCATGTGGAGGTGAACACATGAAAACCATCGCCCAATTGCTCGCAGTCGCCATCTGCGTCGTTTCCGTTGCCACCGTTGCGTCAGCCCAGGCAACGCCGTTGGTCAATATCCGTGAAATGATCGACGCCAACGCACCTCCAGCCACGCCCGATCGCTTCGTCCTTCACGACATCGTCCTTTTCCTGGACGGCAAGCCGATGGCCTTTCTGACCGACCGCGGCCGGCGGGGGTTAGGCGCAATATTTTGCCGGGCTGACCAACCGCCAGCCGGTTGTGAGGTTAAGGAAATTACCCGCGAACACCTGATCTTGATCGACCGCCGCAGCGGCGATGTGGTCGAGCTCAAGGTCGCGGACACGTCCGCTGAAAAAACCGCGACGCCGGCGCGAGGATCTAAGGAGTGGCTCAATTCCGAGGCCAATCCGATGCGTCGCTGGATCGTTTCCCCTCCCTATATGATCTATGAAAATTGGGGGCAAATGAGCGACGGCCAGAAAGCCGAACTGGCGGCTTTCTATGAAAGCTACGGCTGGAAACTGGTCCGCGCCGAAATCGTCGCCGGCGCCACCGACATCGCCTGGGAGCCCATCGACCAGGCCGAGCGAATCGCCGCCGCGGAAGCGAAGCGCGCCGCTTTCGCCAACCTGCTTTCCCCCGAACAAACGGCGCTCTGGCAGCAAATGCAATCAAACGGGTCCATCTACGCGGTGAATGGCAAATTCACCGACGAACAACGGCAAATGATCGCCGAACGCCAAAAGGTAATCGACCGCTTCCGGGCCAGCTTCACGCCCGACCAAAAGGCAGCCTATGAGGAAATGCTGCGGTCGCGAGGCGTTGCCCCGGCGAAAGCGGATGGTCGGAAACTGGAACTCATTCTCCCCGGACTGGCCGCTCCCGAGGCGAGTAGCGCCGCCGGACCAGCCCCATACACGCGGGCTTGGATCAATTCACGGGCCAATCCCATGCTCACTACACTCGAGCAATTCCCCTCGGAACTCAGCTCCCGCTGGCCATCGCTCACTTTCGCCGAGCGGACCCAGGTCATCGAATACTATCGAAAGCACGGTTGGCAGTACATCTACCTTGAAACTGTTTCCGGCAGCACTTCCTCCACATCCAGCCGAAACATCTACGAGAAGGAACGCACCGCGGCGAGGAAAGCCATGCGCGAAACCTTCCTGAGCCTGCTTTCGCCCGAACAACGGCAGGCTTGGAAGAATGGTCCGACCGGCCAGACGATCTATATCAAGGACGGAAACCCGGACTATGCCCGGAATCACAACCGTCCCGCCCAACAGGAATTCTTCGACCCGTTCTGGGCGGCCCTGGACGCCCGGCAGCGGTCGGCATACGAGGACATGCTGGATTTCACCCGGGCCAATTGGAATTAGGACCACCCTGCGGCGCGCCGTGCCGCAAGCCGGCCCAAACCAGCGTCTTGCCAGAGGTAAAAGCCTTCAGCTGGTCATGGTGCGTTCTCGTTCTCATCTATGCCAGCTCCCGTCTCAACAACCCACATTGAACTAACCTCCGTTTCTAGTAGCGGCGGAATTAACCAAGCTTGCAGCGCGTCGTTTGTTTGGCGGCAAACGGATCGAAGTGCGTCTATAATCCTTCGACGCTCTTATAGTATCCACGAGTCCAGTTCCTTGATACACTCAGGCGAATCGCGTAACACTTGAGCAACTATCTCCCCACCCCCGTTGGTTCAGTTACTGAACAACAGATACATGATTTGCTCGGAGAAATCTGTCAGGTTAAACACCTGAGCATTTCGGAGCCCCATCATACTACTGTGTTCAGTTTTCTGACCTTAACACAGCAACATTATCTCACGAAGAAACCAGAGCCACTAAAAGCGAAAAGCTTCTATAAGGGCAGCCTCCTCAAAACGAAAATTAAACACCTACATGGGCAACCACTCCATGACCTAGCCCTTGAGCTCTGCGCCCGCTTCACTGTCTCCGATGAGTTTATCGACGACAAAGATTACTACGTCTTCATCAATTTGATCATGAACCCCAAGTCGGCGCTTCGGAAGCCACCGGCATTTGTTTTATAATCTCATGGACTGGCTCGGATGGATATGCGCTGTTGGCGCACTAATTGGTTGGCTCTGGGAGCGCCATGAAAGACGTTCGGATAAAAAGGAATTGGAGCTAATTCGTCGCCGCTCCAGCGGGCCGTATCTGCGTCCCTCGAACGCGCGCTTTGAGTTCGTATACTATGAAGGCACCAATCCAAATGAGATCAAATTTCGGAGAATGGGCGCACCGGCATCACTCGACGTAACCCGCAATGAAGTGGAAAAGGACTTACCCGAAAACCACGAGATATTCATGGTCCTTGAGGTTTCAGGTGAAGCATGTCCCGAGGTTTCTTCCGATTTGGATGGGCAACCGGTTCAAATACGTCAGGAGGCCCAATTTGATTCATCAGAAGGCAAATATTACTTGGCTTATCCCTATCAGCCACAAAAGCACGGGCAGCAGCAGACCCTCACTCTATGTTTTCTTTCTGTAAGCGGCATTCGGGATTC
This sequence comes from Verrucomicrobiota bacterium, assembly GCA_048498875.1. Taxonomy (GTDB): domain Bacteria; phylum Verrucomicrobiota; class Verrucomicrobiia; order Opitutales; family Opitutaceae; genus Lacunisphaera. The sequence continues at coordinate 1,367 of JBEHXD010000532.1, read as the reverse complement.
CCATCGCTACGAAATGAAACACGGACATAGGATGCTGAAACGGGTCGACCCGAAGTAGTTGCTGCATGACTTGAAATCACAATGCTTTCTGGCGCACAAACAGCCGAAGTTCAACGAGTGCTCAGGCTTCGCACTACGGATCGCTATACCCTCAGGGACATGACGAAATCATGGACCACGGAATTCTTTGAATACGCCGAACAGCGAGCCCCAACAGAGTTCGGCATGGATATTTCAGGCCTGATGAGCATGGACATCATTCGCGAGTATGGACGCGAACAGGCGCAACGAGAAAGGCACAAAACGGAAGATTCTGACAGGGAACGGTTGCACCAAGAATTGATGACCAGTGTCCGGTCCAAGCTCGACGAACTGAAGAAGCCCCATTGGACAATGACGCCCACTTTTTGGGTAGCCGTGGCAGCTGCGACGATTTCGCTGGCTGCGTGGCTGTTTCCCCGAAAGTAGCTGTTTCAGAGTTGCCCGGCCAAACTCAGTGACTAGAAGGCTCGTTATGCGTGTAGGGCCATACACTGCGAATGGCCATGTCTGCCGAATCTCCCCCCGAATCGATCACCACAGCGATTAAGGATAGGCTAACCCATCCTGTTGTCGGCATTTTTGTCATCGCATGGGTGCTATGCAATTGGAAGGTGATGTTCTTCTTGGCAGCGGACAAAGTGGCAGCGGGAGAAAGGATCACGAAGGCGATTCAATATTGCGATTCGTCTACATTGTTTTGGACTCCACTTGCAGGTACTGCGATTTACATTTTGACCGTACCTGTCCTTAAAGCCTTCGCGGCAACGTATACCGATGCTATCGAATCTCGCGAAGCCGATATTGCCCATCGAAACAAGCTCCGGAGACTACGACGCGACATAGATGCAACAATAGATGATCTAAATGCCCAGGAGGAGAAAGTCAGAAGACAACAACAGGCCGCACATATGGCCGAGCTAGTTTCCGATCAAAAAGCAAAAGAGTTAAAGGACCTAGAACTAGCTTGGAAAGAGCTGCTCGATATCACACATCCCAAGTGGAAACTTTCGCTGCCGGATGAAGGGCCTGAATCGAAAACACAAACCCTCTATTATCTAGGTCTCCAATTCCGCCGAATTGATTCCCTGAAAGTAGCTTTGAAACGCGAGCATCCGGAACTGGACTGCTAAATTTGATGCTAGCGCAGTTCTGATTCACCGAACCATGGTCCGCAAACTAGGTCCTAGACGGGTGAATGGGCGTCCGCCTCGCATGGTAGCGAAATGCCCGTTATGCGGGCAAAAGGAAGAAGCCCTGTCTCACGCGACGACGAAAAAGGACAAACCCGAAATGGAACGGGTAGCTCGGGGGCAAGCGGTGGCTAG
>JBEHXD010000531.1:0-4289 GCA_048498875.1 Verrucomicrobiota bacterium | reverse complement strand
CGACGAAGCGGCCAAGCGCGCCTTCGGGTTGTTGCGGGAGGGAGCCGATGCGATCAGCGGCTCCGGGTCACTGAGTGTTTCCCGTTACGGCAGCGTGCTCCGCGCGCGGCTGCTCGTGGGCGTGCGCGGGGCGGGCGTTTCCTACGACGGCATGTACTATGTCGAAACCGTCACCCACAGCATCAAGCGCGGGGAGTACAAACAAAATTTCACCCTGTCGCGCGACGGTCTCATTTCGCAAACGCCGGTGGTCCTCTCCCTCCCATGAGCAAAACCCCCAACCGGACCTTTTACGGCAAGTATCGCGGCACGGTGATCAATAACGTCGATCCCGATCAGAAAGGGCGTCTGCTCCTCAACGTTCCCGCGGTGCTCGGCGAAATTCCCTCCACCTGGGCCGAGCCCTGCGTGCCGCTGGCGGGACCGACCGGACCGCCCATGGGAATTTATTTTGTGCCGCCGATCGGCGCGGGCGTCTGGGCCGAATTCGAAAACGGCGATCCCGGCCATCCCATCTGGTCCGGCTGCCGCTGGGGCTCGTCCTCCGACATCCCCTCCGCCGCCACGCAAGGAAACCCGGCGGACCCGAATCTCGTGTTTCAATCCCTGCTGCAGCATTCACTCGTGATCAGCGACATGCCCCCCACGCCCGCCACGGGCGGCATCATCCTTCAAAGTACCACCGGAGCGAAGATCGTCGTGAACGACAGCGGTATCTACATCGACAATGGCAAAGGCGCCACGGTCGAACTGGTCGGACCCACGGTGATGATCAACAAAAGCGCGCTCACTGTCACCTGATATGCCCGGCTTCCTTGTCCATGTTGGTGCCACGGTCACCTGCTCCCACGGCGGACAGGCCCAGCCCACCGCGCCCAATGCCAGCGTGTCGGTCAGCGGCCAGCCCACCGTTCTGCTCACCGCCCCCTACACGGTCGCCGGCTGCGCCTTTCCTCCGCCCCCGGCGGCGAATGGCCCCTGCGTCACGGCGCAATGGCTCGTCGGCACCACCCGCGTCCTGTCCAACGGCCAGCCGCTCGTGGTCCAAAGCAGCCAGGCCGTCTGCGCCCCGACCGGTACTCCCCTGATGATAATTGTGACTCAAACCCGCGCGACCGCGACCTGAACCTTTATGAACATCGACTATCCCTTCCATTTCGATTCGCACGGTCGCACCGCCGCCACCGATGACAACGATCACATCCGTGACATGATCGAGGAATTTCTTTTCACCAATCCGGGGGAACGCGTCAACCGGCCGGACTTCGGGAGCGGACTCCTCCAGTTGATTTTTGGCCAGAACAGCCCCGAGCTCGCCGCCACCCTGCAATTCACGATTCAGGCCGGACTGCAACGCTGGCTGGGCGACTTGATCACGGTGCAAAAAGTCGAGGTCAACGCGCAGGACTCCACGCTCACGGTGCTGGTGGTTTACATCGTCAAGAGTACTGGCGCGCAACAATCCCAAACGTTTGCCAACGGAGGCTCATGATGGAAACGCCCACGCTCACCTGTCAGACTGAATCGCGTCGCGATCTCGTGCGGCATTCGCCGCTTTTCGGATTGGATTACCTCGAGGTCAGTGACGACCAGCTGACTCTCACCGTCTATTTTCTCGGTCGCGCCCCCAAGGAAATCAGTCCGGCGAACCTCCAGATTACGGGCGGTGAACGGATCACCGGAATCAAGGTCACCGGCGTGCTCGTACAACGCCCCGAGGATAAAACGCTCGACGATTCGATGGAGGTGACGGTGGATCAGGCCGGAGACTTTTCCGTCTATCAACTTTGCATCTGTGCGCTGGACCAGCGCGGTCACGCGACCGGAGCCCCGCTCGATGGTTTCGATCAGCGTTACGCCTGCGTCGAATTCAGCTTCAAGGCCGGATGCCCGAGCGATCTGGACTGCCACGCCCCGATGGTCTGCCCACCGCCGAAACGCACGGAGCCCGAGATCAACTATCTCGCCAAGGATTACGAAAGTTTCCGGCAACTGATCCTCGACCGGCTGGCCGTCACCATGCCGGACTGGCGCGAACGCCACATCCCCGATCTTGGCATCACGCTCGTCGAGGTGCTCGCCTACGTCGGCGACTATCTCAGCTATTACCAGGACGCCGTCGCCACGGAAGCGTACCTCGCCACCGCGCGGCAACGCATCTCGGTCCGGCGCCACGCCCGACTCGTCGACTATTTCATGCACGAAGGCTGCAACGCCCGGGCGTGGCTGTGCCTCAGCCTCAAGTCACAGGAGTCCTTCGAGCTCAAGCCCGCCGAGGTCTGGTTTCTCTCCGGACTCGACCAGAGTCCCGCGCTGGCCGGCAAAACCATTTTAAGCGCGGCCGATCTCAAGGCTGGAACCGGCATTGCCTATGAGGCGTTCGAACCGCTCGTCGCCGATCGCCAAAAATCGATCACGCTCTACTCGGCGCATAACACCATTTCCTTCTACACCTGGCAGGACCGGCAATGCTGCCTGCCCACCGGGGCGACAAAAGCAGTCCTGGTGGATACGTGGAGCGAAAAATTTCCGACCGACAGTGGAAAAACCGGCCGGCAGGGGAAACGGCCGATCGACGCCGGTGACGTGCTGGTCTTCGAGGAAGTCATCGGTCCAACCACCGGCAATCCCGCGGACGCCGATCCCTCCCGGCGCTGGGCGGTGCGTCTGACCCGCGTCACTCCCCTGACCGATCCGTTGAACAAAACGGGGGCGGATAAAAAACCGGTCCGCCTGCTTGAAATCGAGTGGACGGCGGCGGACGCCCTGCCGTTCCCCCTCTGTCTTTCCGCCCGGCTGCCCGCGCCCGATTGCCGCATCATCGGCGACATCAGTGTCGCCCGCGGCAATGTCATCCTCGTCGACCACGGCCGGACCGTGCATCCGTGCGAGGATCTGGGGGTCGTCGAAAAAATCAGCGAAACGGGAAATTGCGCCTGCGAAGGCAGCATCCTCGAGATGACGGCCGTACCCGGCGTTTTCCGTCCGAAGCTGAAACAGACTCCCCTGACGTTTCACGAGCCGCTGCGGGCCGGACAACCCGCCGCCAAAATGCTGGACCAGGATCCGCGCAAAGCCGCACCCGCCATTGTGCTGAAAAGCATTGCTCCGGCGCCCGACGGCACGGAGCCCCTTTTTGTGCCCGCCGATCTGCAGGACGCCAAAGCCATCGCCAGCACCCTTAAGGCCCGCACCACGCCCAAGGCCCGGCTGCTTTTCAACCGCCTGGCCCTCAAAACCAAAAAGGCTGTCGATCACTGGGACGGCACCAGCACCGCGCCGGAAGAAATGCTCGCCGCACTCATCGCGGATTTGACGGCGCTGCTCGAGTCCTGGCGGCCGCAACGTGACCTTCTGGAAAGCGAATCGTCCGACGCGCAATTTGTGGTGGAAACCGACAACGATGGCGCCGCGTATCTGCGATTCGGAGACGGACAGTGTGGCCGGCAACCCGGAGCCGGCACAGGTTTCATGGCCTGCTACCGGACGGGCAACGGACCGGCGGGTAACATCGGCGCCGACCGCATCACCAAGATTGTCTTTCAAAACCAGACCGTCGGGGGCCTCGTTCTCACGTTGCGCAACCCGCTGCCCGCGCGGGGCGGAACGGCCCCGGAGCCGGTGGCGGAGGTCAAACTGTTCGCCCCCGGCGCCTTCAAGCAGGTGCTGGAACGGGCCGTCACCGCGGCCGATTATGCGGCGATGGCGGAACGCAATCCCCGGTTGCAGCAGGCCCACGCCGCGCTCCGCTGGACAGGCAGCTGGTACGAGGCGCTCGTCGCCGTGGATCCGCGGGGCAATGAAAATCCCGACGATATCCTGCTGCGTCAGGTCGCGGGACAGCTGCATCGCTTCCGCCGCGTCGGTCACGATCTGGCCGTGAGTGCGGCCGCCTATGTTGCGCTCCAGCTGGAAATTTCCATCTGCGTTCTGCCGAACTATCTTCGCGGGCACGTCGAAGCGGCGTTGCGGGATGTTTTCAGCAACCGGGTCCTGCCCGACGGACGGTTGGGGTTTTTCCACCCGGACAACCTGACGTTCGGCGAGGGGATTTATCTGAGCCGGATCATCGCCGCCGCCCAGTCCGTCGCGGGAGTACAAAGTGTCGAGGTTACGACCTTCCAGCGTCGGGCGGAACCCGCCAACGGCGAACTCGGCACCGGCGTGCTTGCCCTGGGGCCGATGGAAATCGCCCGGCTGGACAACGACCGCAACTTTCCCGAACACGGCACCCTCACCCTCAACCTCCGAGGTGGACGATGAACACGACCTGCACCTGCGGTTGTTGC
>JBEHXD010000530.1:0-4298 GCA_048498875.1 Verrucomicrobiota bacterium | reverse complement strand
GGTTTTCTGTAATCTTAGATGGACAAACCCGCCCGGAGGTCGGGTTCCACCTGAATACGCAGGCAATTGATGGTCTGAGTAGTTAAGATTCGGCGCTGATGCGGGGAAATCGCCGAAATTAAACCAATTTTAGGGCTTGGATTTTAGTCGTTCGGTCGGTTTAACCGACCCTTTAATCCGATGGCATTGGCTCTTATTTTTTCAGGACAAGGCGCCCAGAAGGTAGGCATGGGCAAATCGCTTTGCGAAGGCTCGGCTGCGGCCCGGGATCTCTATGATCAGGCGGGGCAGATTCTTGGCTGGGATTTGAAGAAGATCAGCCACGAAGGACCTGAAGCCGAGCTCACGCAGACCAAGGTCTGCCAGCCGGCATTGTTCGTCCATGGCCTGGCTGTGGTGGCCGCGCTGCGGGAAAAGGAAAAACTTCCCGAGGTTAAATTCGCCCTGGGGCTCAGCCTGGGCGAAGTCACGGCCCTGACCGCGGCGGGCGTTTTTGATTTCGTCACCGGCTTGAAAGTAGTAGCCGAACGCGGACGGCTCATGCAGCAGGCCTGCGAAAAAACCACCGGCGGGATGGCGGCAGTCATCGGCGAAGAGCGCGCCAAGGTTTACGAGCTGTGCAAGGAATTCGACATCGAGGCCGCCAATTTCAATGCTCCCGGCCAGATCATCATTTCCGGCGAAAAAGACAAGGTGAGCGCGGCTGCAGCTGCGGCGAAAGATCGTGGCGTGAAAAAAGTCATGGTGCTGAATGTCGCTGGTGCCTACCACAGCCGGTTGATGGAGCCCGCGCGCGCAGAGTTTGCCGCTTATCTCGCCAACGTACCGTTTAATCGCCCTAAGTTTACGGTTTTCACCAACACCACCGGACAGGTGGTCAGCGAACCCGACCAGATCCGCGAAGCGCTGGTGAAACAAGTGGTTTCCTCGGTCTTGTGGGAAGACTGCATGCGCAATTGTGCCGCGGCCGGCGCGACCGAATTCTGGGAGTGTGGGGTCGGTGGCGTGCTGGCCGGCATGGCCAAGCGCACCGAAAAATCCTGGGTGGTCAAAAGCTTCGCTGAATTCTCCGATCTTCCCGCCTGAGTTTTTGCCCACGAAACACACGAATTAACACGAAATGAAGTCATCTGGGAAAATTCCACGGAAGAACTTCTCTGACCAAACCACGGGAAATAAACTCCCTGGAGGTTTGGCCAGTTTCTCTCTGGTTTCGTGTCATTTCGTGTGTTTCGTGGGCCATCCCTGTATTTTCTCCGCCTAAGTGAAAGACGCTCCTCTAACTCGCAATTTTTGTATCATCGCGCACGTCGATCACGGCAAGACCACGCTGTCTGACCGCCTGCTCGAATTCACCAGCACCATCGCGGCGCGCGTGTTGACCGACCAGCACCTCGACTCGATGGATCTCGAGAAGGAACGTGGCATCACGATCAAGATGCACCCGGTGACGATGAATTATCCGGCGAAGGATGGTCAGACCTACAAGCTGAACCTCATGGACACGCCGGGGCACGTGGACTTCGCGTATGAAGTCTCGCGTTCGCTCGCGGCGTGCGAAGGCGCGCTGCTGTTGATCGACGCGTCACAAGGGGTCGAAGCCCAAACCGTCGCGAATGCGCACCTCGCGTTTACGCAGGGTCTGAAAGTCATTCCGGTCATCAACAAGATCGACCTGCCGAGCGCGAATCTCGAACTGTGCATGCGTCAGCTGGAAGACATTCTGACGATTCCCGCCGAAGAGGCGATCCTGGCGAGCGGTAAATCCGGCATCGGCATTCAGGATATTCTCGAGGCCGTCGTCACGCGTGTGCCGCCGCCACGGTGGACGGATTACCCGACCACCCGCATGCTCGTGTTCGATTCGAAATACGACGCGTACCGCGGCGTGATTTCGCACGTGCGGGTGTTCTCCGGACGATTTAAAGCCGGTGAAATGATGATGCTGATGAGTTCGGGCCAGAAATCCGAAATCAAGGAAGTCGGCATGTTTCACCCGGGCATGGTGAAATGTCCGGAGCTGGGACCGGGCGATGTCGGTTACATCGTCAGCAACATCAAGAGTGTCGAAGAGATCAAGGTCGGCGACACCGTCACGCACGCCAACAAGCCCGCGGCCGAGATGCTGCCGGGTTACAAGGAAGTGCGTCCGATGGTTTATTGCGGACTCTATCCACTCGAGTCCGACGACTACGAAAAGCTCAAGGTCGCGCTCAGCAAACTGCGCCTGAATGATTCGTCACTGGTCTATCAAAGCGAAAGTTCCGTGGCGCTCGGCTTCGGTTTCCGCTGCGGTTTTCTCGGCTTGTTGCACATGGAAGTCGTGCAGGAACGCATTCGTCGCGAGTACGACGTCGAGATCATTTCCACGTACCCAAGCGTCGTCTACAAAGTCAAAAAGCACGACGGTGAGGTGCTGGAGATCGACAATCCGGTCAATTTGCCCGATCCGGCGAGCATCGAGGAAATTTCCGAACCGACGATCAAGGCGGCGATCCATATCCCCAATGAGTTCATGGGCGACATCCTCGGATTGATCATGGAAAAGCGCGGGACTTGCGATCACACCGACACCCTCGATGGTTCGCGCGTGATGCTGACCTGCTCGCTGCCGCTCAATGAAATTCTCGTGGATTTCAACGATCGACTGAAGAGCATCACCCGCGGCTACGGTTCGATGGATTACGAGTTGGGCGAATATCGCGCATCGGATCTCGTGAAGATGGAAATCCTCGTCAACGCCGATCCGGTCGATGCTTTTGCCAGCATTGTGCATCGCACCAAGGCTGAAGGGCAGGGGCGGGCGCTTTGCGAAAAGCTCGCGGATATTATCCCGCCGCAAATGTTCAAGGTCGCGGTTCAGGCCGCCATCGGCGGCAAGATCATCGCCCGCGACAACGTGCGCGAAATGCGCAAGGACGTTACCTCGAAGTGCTATGGCGGCGATATTTCCCGCAAACGGAAGTTGCTCGACAAGCAGAAGGAGGGCAAAAAGAAGATGAAACTTATCGGCAAAGTTTCGATCCCACCTGATGCCTTCATCCAGGTTTTAAAGACCAACAGCTAAATCATCGAACCCCTTTAACCCGTGTTCAGCTTTCTTTACTCCGAACAGAAAAAGATGCGCCAGAATGCGGAGAACTGGCTCGAGGTGGCGGATCGCGTTTATAAATACCGCCGGGACCAGCTTAACGAGAGCCAGCTTGGTCGACTGACCGCCGCCACGAGCGAAGTGAAATTACGACTCAAGGAGAAAGCGGATGCGAGCAGGATCAAGCTGTCGGTCGAGTCGCTTGAAGGCGTGCTTCGCGATACCGGTGGCCGGATTTATCCCATGTCGTCGATCGTGGAAAACGTGGAATTTTTCCTCGTCGCGGCGATCGTGATTCTGGGCCTGCGTGCGTATTTCGTACAGCCGTTCAAGATCCCGACGAATTCAATGTGGCCGACGTATTACGGGATGACGGCCGAAGTATTTCGGAAAGGCGAAGAGCCGGGCCTGGCGCAAAAGGCGCTCCGTCTGGCCACCTTGGGCGCCTCGAACTACACCGTGACGGCACCGGCCGATGGGGAAGTCCTTATTCCCGTGTTTCCGAACCTTGTTCCCGCGTATACCGAGATCGCGGGCCGGAGTATGCTCGTGTTTCCCACGATATTAAGTGAATACAGCCTGTCGGTCGGCGGACAGTCGGTGAAAATGCAGGTGCCGACCGATTGGGCGCGCGGACGGATGGGTTACGACAAGGTGCTTCACGATGTATTTTTTGACAAAGATTCCCGCAGTGTGGCGGAAATTTTCATGCAGGCGCTTCAAGGTAAAGCGGCGGAACATTCCACCATGTTGGTCCAACAAGGAGATCGTCGCGGAGAAGCGCGGGTGATCTGGGTTCCTACCGGAAAACACGTCAAAAAAGGCGACGTGATCATGTCCTTTGACGTCCTCACGGGCGACCTGCTTTTTGTGGATCGGATAACGTATAATTTCTTCCCGCCCAAAGTGGGTTCCGGATTCGTTTTCAAAACGGAGAACATCAAAAACGACAACATGCGGGATGCCTCCGGCAACTTGATCCAGCAATACTACATCAAGCGCCTGGTCGGCGTACCGGGCGACACCTTGGAAATAAAGCCCCCGGTACTATGGCGAAACGGGAAGCCGATCAAGGATGCTGTTTCCCCACGTTGATTCTCACGAGCGCTGCGTCGAACTAATTATCAACCACCTGAATCCCCAGTTCCGTCGCCAGGTATTCCAGCTGATCGGTACCGATGATGATTCCGGCCAGGTTGTGGGTTTT
>JBEHXD010000529.1:0-4299 GCA_048498875.1 Verrucomicrobiota bacterium | reverse complement strand
AGGTCGGATGCCCCGACCTGCCCATCGGAGGCGGCGGCCGCTTCGCCGAGCAGGTCGACGTTGCGACCGTACACGACGACCTTGTCGAGTTGCGTGGTGGCGCCACCGGGCGGCGCGGTTTCCTGTGCGGAGAGGCGGCTGCTGGCAGCCGCAAGCATTAGGGACAAAGAAACAATTCGCTGAAAAGAGTGCATGGAAATTCCCGATCACCCCGGGCGGTGTGCGACGACGGAAAGACGTGAACCTGCGCACGACGTTCACGGCACACCTCAGGTGTGCGACTGTGTGTTCAACCGACTGTTCGCTCAATCAGACCCGGCCGTGCATGCGCGGGGGAGTGAGGGGAACGGCTTGAACCAGCTCTTTCGGCCAGCCCGAAACGGAGGGGAGGTAACTGACGGGATTTCGCCGGGCGACCACTTGAAGGGGCGCCGGCGAAAACGACAGGTCGATTTTCTTGATCACCCCGTCGACCGACGGGGAATGGGGCAATGAACGGGTGGCCTTTTCCGCTTCCGCCAGACGATGTCCGGGGCGGGCGGGCTGCCCGCTCAGGAGGCTGGCCACACTTGCGCGCAGCTCATCATGATGGGAAAAATGTCCTGCCCCCTTTGCCCAGACGAATGAGTATACCGTAGCGGACGCAGGGATGTTCGCACAAATCCAGGCGGCAATCATCAGCCAGAGCGGCAACCGGCAGAAGAGATTTTGCGAGGAGCTCTTCATGCCGGAAGGTTCCTCGCATCTTTCACGTCCCGCTCACTCTTTCGCAAAACCAGTAAAGCCCCATCAGGGCGACGAGCACCGACAGTGCGGGAACCCAGTAGCGGGCGAAGGGGGGATACCGGCGAAGATACCAGAAAATTGGAGTCAGGATTGTGGCGAAAATCAGCTGGCCGGTTTCGACCCCGAGATTGAACCCCAGAAGCGGAACCAGAATGCTGTTTCCGTTGGTGCCCACGCCAAGTTCGCGGAGAACGGTGGCAAATCCAAACCCATGAACCAAGCCGAAGAGCGACGTCAGAATCCACCGCCGCTTGGGCGGCTTTTCGCGTCGCCAGCAGTTTTCCACGCCCACCGCGCAAATCGTCAATGCGATGGCTGGCTCGGTGATGCGGGCCGGCAGATGCACGGCATTGAGCGTGGCGAGTGCGAGCGTGAGGGAATGGCCGATCGTGAACGACGTGATGATCGCCAGCAGTTCCTTCCAGCGGGCGCAAACCAGCAGCAACCCGAACAGGAAAAACAGGTGGTCGTAGCCACTGAAAATATGCTCCAACCCCAATTTGAAAAAATCGGAGAATGAGGCGGCGGGCATCGGGGTATGCTTTCTTTCCCGGAGCGGGGATCAATTCTTTTGCGGCAAGGCAGCTCCGGATTTGGGTGCGTTTTCCCTTTGGCTGGGAAAGCCAAACCGTCGCCCGACCTGAAGGGTGTGTGGAGGAAAACATCGGACAGCCTTTCTACGCTTAACGCTGCAGAACGGATGCCAGAATATCCGCGGCTGTCGACGCGGCGGATGTTACATTCAGGTTTCGACTTTGAAAACGAAGACGGACCCTTTCTCGGTGCCGACAGCGAGGATCGAATCATCCGGCCGCCACGCAAACCGGGTGGCCGCGGCGGGCATCTTGACCTCGGCGACGAGGGGATTTTTGCGCGTAGGCGACCACAGCAGGAATTCGCCATTCGCGGACGCGGTGGCGAGCAGGCTGAAGTGGTTCTGAAAAGCCACGGCGCAGACCCGGGCGGAGTGGGGCAGAAGTTTGGGTTCCCGGCCTTCCGGTCCTGCGCCGGTGCAGTCCCAGACGCAGGCATCGCGGCCGCCGCCTGTTGCGAGCCATTTTGAATCGTGGCTGAACGAGAGTTCCTTGAGCTTCGTTTCGTATCCACTCATGTGGAATTCGTTGTCCTCGGCCGGCACCCAGAGATGGACGGCGTTGTCGTGGCAGCCCGCGACGAGCCAGCGTTGATCGGGCGACCAGGTCAGGGCGTGGATGGTATTGCCGTAGGCGAATTCCTTTTCCGCGGCAAAGGTCGTCGCATTCCAGTTGCAGACGCCACCGAAATACGCCGCCGAGCAAACTGTGCCATCGGGCCGCCAGGCGAGCGCCGTGATCGTTTTCGGCGCGTCGGGAAACGTGTGCGCGATCGTGCCATCAGCCTTGAGGACAAAGAGCTTTTTTCCCGCCGACGCGAAGAGGTAGGGCGGATTATCCCTAATCCGCCGTTCAGCGCCTTCGTCCACCTCCACGTCCGGCGCATTAGGGATAATGCGCCCTACCGGCCAGGCTAACTGCTCGACCCATGCGTTACCGAGTTTGGTTTCAACAATCTGTTTTCCCGTTTCCGCATCCCAAAATCGCACAAATCCATCCTGACCACCCGTGGCGAGCAGGTAGGGCGGATTATCCCTAATCCGCCGTTCAGGATTTTCACCTGCCTCCGCAATCGGCGCGTTAGGGATAACGCGCCCTACCAATGGAAACCACGCGATCGCATTGGCGCCGTCTTCGTGCCCAGTCAACGTGTGTTGCACTGCACCCGTGATGGCGTCGTACAGCGTGATACTTCCCGCAGCGGATGCGGCCGCCAGCAGCTTGCCATCCGGCGACCACGCCAGGTCGATGACGTAATCGTCGAGTGTCGCCGCCCAATGTTTGGAAAGATTCATGCCGGAAACCAAGACAACCAGATTGTTCAGTCTGGCAAGCCACAGAATTGTCTCACGAAGGAAGCGAAGTAGTCGAAGGACGGACAAATTAATTGATCTGAACCTTGGAATCCTTCGTGCCCTTCGCGAGAGACTTAAAATCTGTCCCGTTGGGTGTTTCCTATTTTGTCGATGAACGAGCCTTGCGCTGCCGGTTGACGGGCGTTTATTCGATTCATTCCATTAGTTACCCTTTCGCAGTCACCTGCGTCTCAGCACCAAGCTTTATGTTGTTTATCTCGTTTCGTTCCGTTGTCGGATTTTTTCTCGCGCTGGTCTTCATTTCCTTGGCTCGCGCTCAGACGCCACCCGCGACCAGCGCAACCGCGCCCGCACCTGCACCTCCATTGCCCTCTTTGGTTCCAGCGGATCGTTTCGCGGTGCCGGAGGGCTTTGAGCTCACCGTTTGGGCCCAGGCGCCGCAATTGCGCAATCCCACCAACATGGATGTCGACGCCCAGGGGCGCATTTGGGTCACCGAGGGCGTGAACTATCGCAAACACGCCGGTCGCGACAAAGGGGGCGATCGCATCATGGTGCTGGAAGACACGGACGGTGACGGGCGCGCTGATGCGAGCCATGTTTTTGTGCAGGAGCCCGATCTGGTTTCGCCGCTCGGCATCGCGGTGATCGACAACCAGATCATCGTGTCGAGCGCGCCCGATTTGATTGTTTACACCGACGTTGACCGCAATGGCCGCTTTGATCCGGCGGTGGACAAGCGCGAGGTGCTGCTTTCCGGCTTCAATGGTGCGAATCACGACCACTCCCTGCATTCGGTCACCTTCGGACCTGACGGACGCTGGTATTTCAACCAAGGCAACAGCGGTGCGCATTTCACTGACCGCTCGGGAAAGACCTTTCGCGTCGGCAGTGTTTATGATCCCACGACGAGCGGCGCGACGCCCCTTTACGGTTGGAAGCCGGAGGATTTTGCGGGAGCGAAAAGTGACGACGGCCACGTCTATACCGGTGGATTCACGATGCGGATGAAACCCGACGCCACCGATGTCGAAATCATCGGGTTTAACTACCGTAACAGTTACGAGCAGACTGTGACGTCCTTCGGCGATGTTTTTCAAAACGACAACGACGATCCGCCCGCGTGTCGCACGGCGTTTTTGCTCGAGTATGGCAATGCCGGATATTTCTCGCGTGACGGCAAGCGCACCTGGAACGCCGACCGGCGTCCGGGGCAAAGCATCGCGACGGCGGAATGGCGTCAGGAAGATCCGGGTGTGATGCCGGCGGGCGATGTTTACGGCGCGGGTGCGCCGACGGGCATCGCCTTTTATGAAGGCGACGCGTTTGGACCGGAATGGCGCGGCACGTTGTTCAGCGGCGAAGCGGCCCGCAACACGATCTTCGGTTATCGTCCGCAACCCGACGGAGCCGGCTACAAATTGGAGCGTTTCAATTTTGCCACGAGCAATGTCGCCCAGGTGCTCGCCGGCACCGATGCCTTGCGCGGCAAGGTCTCGAGCGAAATCAACACGTTCTTCCGTCCTTCCGACGTGGTCGTCGGACCCGATGGCGCGGTTTATATCGCCGACTGGTTCGATCCGCGCGTCGGCGGGCACCAGGAT
>JBEHXD010000528.1:0-4300 GCA_048498875.1 Verrucomicrobiota bacterium | reverse complement strand
GTGGGCGCAGGACGACGCCGGGCCGCGACGGCCCGATTACATTTTCAGTGATTCCGAGGCGTTTTTTGTGGATGAGCTCGAGCGGCGGGCGCTCATCTATTTTCAGGAACAGACCGATCCGGTCACCGGACTCACCCGCGACCGCGCGCCCACCGCGGGCGGACCGAGCCATGCGCCTGCGAGCATCGCCGCGACGGGTTTTGCCCTGACGGTGTGGTGCATCGCTGACAACCGTCACTGGCTGACCACCGGTGAGGCGCGACGGAAGGTCGTCACCACGCTGCGGTTTATTTTAAACCGGGTGCCTCATGAGCACGGATGGATTTATCATTTTCTCGATGCCCACACCGGCGCGCGCATGTGGGAATGCGAGGCCTCCACGATCGACACGGCGCTGTTGCTGCAAGGCGCGATTGCGGCCCGCCAATATTTAAACGACCCGGAGGTAACCCGGCTCGTCAACCAGCTCTATGCCCGCATCGACTGGACCTGGGCGTTGAACGGCGGCGAGACGCTCACGCATGGCTGGCGACCGGAGACCAACTTTGTGCCGCATCGCTGGGACAGTTTTGCCGAAATGCTCGGAATGTACCTGCTCGGCATCGGTGCGCCCGGCAGAAGTCCGCTGCCGCCTTCCACCTGGCGTGCGTGGAAGCGAGGTCCGGTGGTGACCTATGCCGGCCGGAGTTTCATCCAATGTCCGCCACTGTTCACCCACCAGTACACGCAGGCCTGGTTCGATTTTCGCGGGCTGTCGGACAATGGCGTCAATTACTGGCAGAACTCCGTCGACGCCACGCTGGCGCAAAAGGAATGGTGTGCGGACAAAACCAAAAATGATCCGGTCTGGGCGAGGGAAGTGTGGGGCGTCACGGCCAGTGATGGCCCGCGCGGTTACAGCGCGCATGGAACGCCTTTTGGGCCGGCGGACGAATTCGACGGCACGCTTGCGCCGTGTGCTGCGGGTGGCTCGCTGCCATTCGCCCCGCGCGAATGCCTGCGTGCCTTATTGAAGATTTGGGTCGGCGGGAAAAAAGTCTGGGGGCGCTACGGTTTCGCCGACGCCTTCAACCCCAAGGTGGACTGGGTTTCGACCGACGTGGTGGGCATCGACGTTGGCATTACTTTTTTGATGACGGAAAACCTGCGCAGCGGATTCGTCTGGCAATATTTCATGGAGGCACCGGAGGTGAAACGCGGGATGAGCCTGGCCGGATTTACCCCTGCCGTTGCCGCTGAAGTGGGGCATGAATCGCCCGCAGCGGTGATGGTTGCTGTGCCAGCAACGGCGGGCAAGTAACGAAAGATGAACAAGCTCGGATTGGGCGATATCAAACCCCGGCCACGCAGGCTAAAACTTTAGCACTTTTTTGATAATTTTTATCGCCGGCACGGCGCTCTTGCGTTGAAATGGAGTGAGCCATGCGTAACCCGCGTACAACCATTCTCTTGCTGACCGCAATTGCTGCGGCATTTGGGCTTAACAGCCGGCTGCAACCGTCGGCGATGGCTCATTTGAATAGAGAATTGGGTTCAGCAGAACATTCCGACTTCAGCGAAATCGCGGCATTGCCTGCTGTTGATGGAGCCCCGGAAATCGCGTCCACCGCTTTGGTGGCGACTCAGTCTTCATTCCCGGTTGTGCCAAAAACGCCGAAGGCAGCCGCGCTCTCCGCCGATGCGAACGCTCTGGTAACGGAAATGTGCGATCTCCATTTGCTGGCGGAGAAGACGGATCTGTCGATGACCAGCCAGGAATGGTCTGCGTTCGCGGGAGTCGTCGTGCGAATGCAGGCGATCCGGCAGACCTACGAGGCGCAGATCGCCACGGCGCAGAAAGTTTCCGATGGTTGCTACCGGCTGGAAATTCCCGCGTACCCGGCGATGGGCGATGCGTTGCGCGAAAAATTTCACGACGAATTGCGCAATGAGCTGGGCGAGACGAAGGCCGGTGATGTGCTGGCCAAACTGGGCGACCGGTTGGAAAGCCGCTTTGCGGGATTTGGCGTGGGTCTGCAGACGCTCGATATCACGACTGGTCTGAGTGGATCTCCTGCTAATACGGAGGTCACCCGCACCGTGACTTACTGGAATAGCGTAGAGGGAACTGAGCGCCTGACGACCCAGCGGGAAGTTCATTATCCCGGTTATGAAGATCCGACCGGCGACAGTTGGAGCGCGTTGCTGTCGGTGGTGAAGGCATAAGGGATCACCGCACGTTTCCCCGATGAGGAAACGTACTGCGAAATTTGTTTTGGTCGTCCCGGCGGAGCGATCGCACCAGCAGAAGACCGCTGATCGAGTAGGGTTGTACTCCTAGAAAAAATCCTTGGCGCGGACAACGGTCGACGAAGCGTTGGATTCGCGGTTCGAACCAGATTCCCCCGATCAGGGGATAGCAGGACTGGCGCGTGTCAGCTAGCATGCGACCGTTATCCCCGTCCGTTGGCAGGCGGCTTTTCCTTCATGAAGGGTCGTTTTTCTGCTGGCGGATTTTGTTGCCACCCCTGCTTCACCAATCACCCCACTTCGCCGACCGAAGATTCGCGCCTCAACGCGTTCCTGTCCTTTTTCGTGCGATGCCGTCTCCCGGCGTGGGCTCAATTTAGTTCTACCAGCGCCATTATCCCACACTCTATGAAAACCAAGCGAACCCGATCCCGTACGCCCAATCGCGGGAAACTTCCGGAGGTCTTCTTTCTCGCCACCCTCGTGGCGTTGACCTCGCCAGTCCTCCCCGCCCAGGAATCCAATCCTTCGCCCGACGACAAAAAAAAGCCCAAGGAGGAGACGGTTACCCTCTCGCCCTTCGAGGTCACGGGCACGAAGGACAACGGTTATGCCGCGAGCTCGTCACTCGCGGGATCGCGTCTCAATACGTCCCTGAAAGATGTCGCTTCGGCCATCTCAGTGGTGACGCCCGAATTCATGAAGGACACCGGATCCACGAACCTTCAGCAGATTCTCGTCTATACCACAAACACTGAAGTCGCGGGCATCGGCGGCAACTACTACGGTGGCAATGCCGACGACGCCAACCTCCGCACCCGCATGCTCGTCAATCCCCAGAGCGGAACCCGCGTGCGTGGTCTTGACACGGCGGATCTCACGCGCGGCTTCTTCGCCACGAATATTCCAATGGATGGGTATAACACAGCACGCGTCGATATTCAGCGCGGCCCCAACTCCATTCTCTTCGGTCTCGGCAGTCCTGCGGGCATCATCAACAATACCCTCAAGGATCCGAATATGGACAAGCTCGCGCTTGAGGGGCAGTTCCGTGTCGGCAGCTACGGCTCGACTCGTGAGGTCCTGGATGTGGACGTGCCGTTGATCAAGGGCACGCTCGGGCTTCGTGTCATCGGCTTGAACGACGATGCAAAGTACCGCCAGGACTTTACCTTTAATGACGACAGGCGCGTTTATGGCGCTCTCCGTTGGAAGCCAGTCCTTGCTCCCAGCGTGTTCACGCAGATTGATGTGAAGGTGGAGTCGGGTAAGATCAACAGCAACCGGCCTGTTGCGGTCACCGCTTCCGACTTCATCTCGAATTGGTTTAATCCCCTGAACAAATATCTGGCGTATAATCCGCTTTCGGACAACGGCACTCCCGTGGGCCCGGATGGGGTCCGCCACCCTGAACTGAGTCATTACTTTGCGGGCGCTCCGGCGCGTGACTGGTGGAACGATTCTCCCGCCACGATTTTCCAGAATCCCGGCACTGGTGTCATTGGCAACGGCAACCTGGATGCGTATCGCCAGCGCGATGGCAATCCTTGGGGCGGCTTGAGCGGTGTGACCAATCCCAACTACGACGAAGGCGGCTCCGGTTCCTGGAATAAAAACACCGCAGCTTACTACGCCAACAACGCGATCGCCACGGCGATTATCAATCAGTATCAGACCGCGACCGGTAAAACCTTCGCTGGTTTTGGTGGCAGTCTCTGGCCCACCCAGTCGATTTTGAGCGGCCCTCTGGCCTTCATCGACCAGACCATGCAGGGACCAAACAAGAAAGAGTGGAATAACTTCGACTCGGTCAACGTCGACTTCCAGCAGACCTACCTCAATGGCCGGCTCGGCTTCGACGGAGCTTACGACAAGCAGAGTTATCGCTCGGGTTACGCCAACGCCATCTCCACCGCACGTGTGACCGTCGACGTCAATACCACGCTCCGCGACGGCTCACCCAATCCCGATGTCGGTCGCCCCGTGATCATCGGACCGAGCTCCGGTAACATGAGTAACAACGATCGCGAAGGCTATCGTGGTACGGGATACTACAAATTCAATCTCCGCG
>JBEHXD010000527.1:0-4308 GCA_048498875.1 Verrucomicrobiota bacterium | reverse complement strand
CCCGCCTCGGCTCCGACCGGACGATTCCCGTCGGCCAAAATCAATCCTTCTCCGGGTTGAAATAGTCGTAAGCCCGAAAAGCGATTACGATTTGCCTCCACTTCCACTCCGGATCGCTCAGTTCAAATTCAACCTGTCCCGCCTCCGCTTTCCATAAAAAGCATTTATCACCTGCGTAAAAAACCGGCACCGGGCCGCTGTCGTCAGAGGTCAAATCACCCCGCCAGGACTCCGAGGCGAAATATCGAGGCCGGAACCACCCGTGCTGAAGAATCAAATCCGGTTCCGCGTCAAAGAAACGATATACCTCGCGGTTAAATCCGCCGCAATTTTTGACCCGGGATTGGCCAGCGCCATCTTTGATTTTCCCGAAAAAGCCACGAACCGCGATGACTTCATCGCGAATCAGGCACGCTAATCGTCCGCGTTTCCGGCGAATATGGGCAATAGTCATGATCGCTCACCGTTTTGATCGGTAATCGCACGCACACCACTCAGATTACCGCACCCGCTTTCCTCATTCGTCGTCCGCCACGCCGCCGCCGGAGGCCGTGATGTCCTCCTGCTTGATCTTGTCGACGTTGAAGCGCTCGACCTTGCCGCGGATCGTTTTCATGAGCTCCTCCAGTTCCGGCGGCTCCTTCATGAAACGCAGCGGATTGGAGCGCGCGACGACGAAAGTCTTCAGGTAGGGACTGACAAATCCCCGGGCTTTCAACTTCTGCACGACCTCCGTCACTTTCTGGTCGAGTTCGAGCAGCATCTCCGCATGGCGCTCGTGCCCGGCCAGCGTTTTCGTCAGTGACGCGTCGCCAAAGTCCGTGAGTCGGCGCACGAAGGGATGATAGAGTCCGCCACTGAACCGCGCATTCTTTTCGTAACAGAGGCCCATCTTGATGAAGGACGCTTCCTCGAAATAGTAACCGAACTCTTTCTCCGCTTTCGCGGCATTGTCTTCGAGCAGATTGCGGAAGATGCGAATCACCTCGAGCGACTTGTCCTTGAGATTATGCGCCTTCTCCGTGTTCAACGCCAGGATCTGCCAGGCCACTTCCCGTTTCGGCACCACCAGCGCAGTGATCGATTTTGCGCCGAGTCGCCGCATCGCCGCCAGACGGTGTCCGCCATTGGGCGTCCAAAAGCCCTCCTTGGGCGCGGTGATGGCGATGATCGGATCCAAAAACATGCCGGTACGGTGCAACACATCCGCGAGCTTCTTGTGGTGCAGATCCGACACGTCGCGCTGAAACGGCGTCGGCTCCACCTGCGCGAGCGGCAGCACGGCGAGCAACAACGGGTGTTTTCCGAGCGGGTCGGAATATTGTCCGACCACCACCCCGCCGGATCGCTCGACCGCCGCCTTGGTCTCCTGCGCTTCGCGCGTGAGTTCGGCCAGCACCGTTTCGGCGGCCTCCGCGCCGCGTGTGTTCGACTTGGCCTTGCGAGGCCGTTTCTTCGGGGGCATCCGCTTCAGGGTACTTTTGGCCATAGCGGGGAGTGTTTCGCTCAATTCAAATTTCTCAACTGCGTTTCACCCGTCCGTAACCTGCCGTCCCATTTCCCGGCGTGACCTTTGGCTGTGGAAGCCTATTCATCGTTCCGGCAACTCCGGACTCATTCCATGAACTCCCTCCAAAGTTCCCTGTACACCGCCGCGCTGGCGCTTTGGATTTTTTCGTCGGGGTTGCTGCGGGAACGCAGCCGGGGCCGGGGAATTTCCTTCAGCTATTTCACCGTCTTCCTCGCCGCGCAGACCGCCGGGCTGGTGTTTGAACTGCTCATGGCCCACCCGCAAATTCCGCTCAAGGCGCTGTGGCTGGGACTGCGCATGGCCACGTCGCTGACGGTCGCGCCCGTCTTGTGGCTCGCGGTCCAGGAAATCATCGAGGGCCGGCGGCCGACCCTGACGTCACTCGGACGACTCCCCCTCATGCTCGCGATTATCGGCGTGGTTTTCACGTTTCCTTTGATTGCGGACGCCCATCTCGGAACGACGTATTATAACCCGGCGCATCCCACGAGCGCGTTGTATTCGCGGATCATCCACACAACGATGCTCGGCTGCATCGGAGTCTTTGCCTGGCAGGTGCCGTTTTATCTCTGGCGCTGCCGGCAATTGCTCGCGCGACAATTTTCCTCGGGTGAAACCTCCCATCGGTTTCGCTTAACGGGCGGTCAAACGTGGCTGCATTTGCCGCTCCTGATTGTTTTCACCACCTGGGTGCTGGGACTGTTGCGCACCGTTCATTGTATTTCTCATGCGCCGCAGGGATTCGGCCTGCTCTTTTCCGCCGCGGACGTGGGAGTTACCACCGGCGCGATCTACGCCATGGTGCGGCGGGTGTCCTGGCTGTCCTCGCAGGACTTGGGAAACTCCCTTCCTGTCGTGGAAGCAGTGGTAACTCCACTGCCGCCCACCCAAGATATCACGCCTGACCTGACATCTGCAGTCGTTACCAGTGAATCGATCGCCACTCCCTTGGTCGAAAATCCCGTGGCCACTCCTACTCCGGTCAGCTCGGGTGCGCCAGCAGCTCCGGAAATCGCTCCCGCCCCGGAAACCAAATACGCCAGGTCCGTTCTCCCCGGGAACGTGCGCGAACGAATCAAAAAGAAACTGCACGCCTCCCTCTCAACCCGGAAAGTGCATTCTGACAGCCTGCTGACTCTGCGAACCCTGAGCACGGCTATCAAGGAAAACGTCCATTACGTTTCCCAAGTCATCAATCAGGATCTGAATTCCAATTTCTATCAGTTGGTGAACCAGTACCGCATTGAGCAGGCGAAAAAACAGCTGATCGATACACCGCAAAAAAACGTGCTCGAGATCGCCCTCGCAGTGGGCTTCAACTCCAAATCGACCTTCAACACGGCATTTCGCCGCAACACGGGAGTCACTCCCAGCGAATTCAGGAAAAGCGGTGAAGCGCACGGTCGGGACAAGTCGGGTTGATTAGGTCGCCAGCCATCTTCTTCCGATGAATTCCCCTCTCCGGTTTTTTTGTTTCCTGCTCCCATTGGTTTTTGCATCGCAGCTGTCCGGCACAGCTTCCGAAATTCTGGCCGGAATCGCCGTTGCCGATCTCACACCGCCCGCAGGCGGTCATTCTGTGGGTTATGCTCCGCCGCCCGTGACCGACGGTGTCCAGTATCCGATCACGGCCCGCGTGCTCGTGCTTCAATCTCCCAAGACCTCCGTCGCCATCGTCGTGTGGGACCTCTGTGTGGCCACCTCGCCCTGGCTGCACGCGCATATCCGCGAACTGGGCATCGACCATTTGCTGCTGCTCAACACCCACTCGCACACCGGCCCCGATCTCGACCAGGTCGGTTTTCCTTCAACGGAAAATCCGTTGCGAGCCACGGTGGAGCGCAAGGTCTTCGCGGCGATTCAGGAGGCGAAAAAGAATTCATTTCCCGCGCTCTTCACCGCCGGCGAAGGATCGATCCAGCTGGGCTACAATCGCCTCGTGCGCCAGCCGGGCGGATTCTCGCTTACCCATTTTGACAATCCTGAACGCATTCCCTACGGGCCCGTCGATCCGACAGTCAGCGTGTTGCGCGTGACCGACGCCCAAAACACCGTGCGCGCCGTGCTGGTAAATTACGCGTGTCATCCGGTGGTGCTGGGACCGACCAACAAAAAACTTTCCGCCGACTACCCGGGAGCGCTGCGCAAGGAAGTTGAAGCCGGAGTCGGCGGAAATGCCGTTTGTTTTTTCCTGCAGGGCGCCGCGGGCGACATCAACCCGCTGATGCTCGGTCGCAGCGGCGAAGACGCCCGGGATCTTCCGGTGGTGGATGAAATGGGCAAGGCGCTTGCCACCGAAGTGCTGTCGGTGCTGGGGCAGATGAAATCCACGGCCGGAAAATCGGAGCAACTTTCCTTCGCGTCCAAAACGCTCGACGTCGAAAACCGCTGGCACGCCGACCAGATCTTGCGCACCGGCGTGGCGACACTTCTCCTCAACTCCGACATTGGCATCATCGCCATGCCCGGAGAGCCATTTCATCAATTCCAAGTCGATTGGCGCAGAAAGGCCGGTCTCCCTCATGCCTTTTTCCTCGGGTATTGCACCAGTGCTGACTATCCGTGGACCGGTTATATGCCGGACATCGAGTCCGCCGCCCGCGGCGGGTACGGTGCCAGCGATGGCACTCAAATTGGCGTGGGCGTCGGAGAACGCCTGCTGAACGAAGGACTGGCCGAGCTTTTCACGCTCCAAGGCCGCCTGTTGAGTTCGCCTCAACGCCATTTGCACTAGGAGCGGTCCGACGGAGTGCGGACTTCTTGTGGGCGGGGTGCCC
>JBEHXD010000526.1:0-4313 GCA_048498875.1 Verrucomicrobiota bacterium | reverse complement strand
GCACGGAAAGCGTGAAGTTCCCGCCGTTATTGACGACCTGCGCGATCGGTGACACCGCGATCGCGGGCGCCATCGACGGGGTCCAGTTGTTGCCCAACACCCACGGCACGCTGCGGTAATTTGCCTGCGTGGTGGCGTCGACCGGCATGGTGGTGAAGGCATCGGCATTCGGATTCACGAACGCCGCGCCTGTCGCGTTGATCAGATTATTGCTCCAATTGTGAACGTTCGGCGCCGCCGCGGCGCTCGCGGCATTGTTCAGCAGCCACCAGCCGCCGAGATAATTCGAGCCACTCACTCCGCTCGCGGTGGCGAGAAACGCATTATTGATCGCATCGCCAAATTTCGAATCGAGCACGACGACCTCGCTGTTCGGGAAACCCGCGGGATCGATGCGTCCGAGGAAAGCACCGGTGACGCCCGCCGGCGCATCGAAGCGGCAGTTCGAAAAGACATAGCCGTGTCCGGCCGCACCATTGCGGATCTGGGTGAAATAGCCACCGGAGGTCAGCATGGTGAGTTCGCAATTGTTGAAGAAACACGGACCGCTGCCCCACATGAAATCGACGTCACCGGAAATGTGCGAATCAGTGACATAACCCTGGCCGTTGACCTGCAACGTATCCTGGTAGCTGAAGAGGGTCACGTTATTCACGATCGCCTGCGCCGTGGTCGTGCCGTTGAGGATCAGCGCCTCGGCCTGCGATCCGCCCTTCGGCGTTGAGTTCTGGATCGTGAGATTGACGAAGGCGACATTGTTCGCCTTGTCGGCCTGCACGGTCATCCGGTGATATGAACCGGAGACGTTGTTGAACGTATTGTTGTTGGGATAAACGATCACGCTCTGCGTGCGGTCTTCACCCAGGAAAGTCAGCGAGTGTTTTCCGTTGAAATAAATCTGCTCGAAGTAAGTGCCCCGCCGGATGAACAATGTGCGCGGCGTGGTGTTGCCGGCAGGAATGGAATCCAACGCCCCTTGCACGGTGTAGAAATCACCCGAGCCGTCGGCGGCGATCACCAGTTTGGTCGAGGTACTCGCGGGTGCCGCCGCCTTGGTGAGGAACGTCCAGCCCGAGCTGCCGCTGATGCCGGAGAAAGAGAGACCGGTGCTGTCCGTGAACACACCCGGATCGATCGTGACAAAATACGTCTTGCCGTAACCGAGCACATTGTTGCGCGGATAGATTGTCGCCGTATTGCCCGAGACTGTGATCGGGTAGTAATTGAAATTCGTCAACCCACCGACGGTCTTGTTCTGCACGGGTAGCAGCTGCGTGGACGCAACGCCTCCCGCCCGCAAGGTCTTCATCAACGTCGTGCCGGCGATGAGATCGATCG
Organism: Verrucomicrobiota bacterium; assembly: GCA_048498875.1. Classification (GTDB taxonomy): domain Bacteria; phylum Verrucomicrobiota; class Verrucomicrobiia; order Opitutales; family Opitutaceae; genus Lacunisphaera. The sequence continues at coordinate 2,975 of JBEHXD010000526.1, read as the reverse complement.
TATCGACGGGAATCGTCGGGTTCGATGCATCGAAAATCCGGATCTTGCCGATCGAGCCCACGGCAATCGGTTGATTGAATGTCAGAGTCAGACGCGTGTCCGGCGCGACACCCGTGGGTGTGAATGATGGCGTCAGCGTGGTGGTCGCCAGCGTTGATGACAACACGGCGACGGCAGCCCCCGAACTCGTGACGCTATCGCCGGTGGAATTGCTGGCGACTACGGTGTAGATGCCCGCGTTGGCTGCGGCAGCTGAGGCGATCACATAGTTCGCATCCGTCGCGCCCGCGATGGCCACGCTGTTGAGATACCACTGGTAGGTCGGTGCCGGCCGGCCCACCGCGGTGGCGGAAAGCGTGTAACTAGAACCAAGACTCAACGCCGCTCCGGTCGGCTGAACCGTGATCGTCAGTGGCTGATTGACGATCAATTGCGCTGCCGTGCTGGTCGTACTGCCCGCGACATTCGTCACGACGACGTGATAATAGCCTTCATCCGAAAGCGACACCGCCGGAATCGTATACGCTGCGCCCGTTGCTCCCGCAATGGGCGCAAAGGCCGCCACGCCATCGGGGCTCTTTTCCCACTGATAGGAAAGCGGAGACGTTCCATTGACCGTAAGACTGAAAGTATAAGGCGTGCCGCCGAGCACAGTCGCACCGGAGGGATTCGTGCTGATCGAGGGAGCCACCGGTGTCGCGGACACCGTGACCGTACAAGGCGCACTGGCGGACGAACCGGCGGCATTAGTCGCGACCAGTCGATACAGGCCCGCGCTGGCAAACTGCACATTGGTGAGGAGCAGTGATGACGTTGCCGCCGAGGGATTCGCCACCGCATCGAGATTTGAGTAATTTCCGCCTCCGTCAGTACTGACCTGCCACTGGTAGGTATTGACCGTGCCGCCAACGGACGCCGCCAGATTCAAATCGCTGCCGATCGAGACGGCGATCGCAGGAGGCGGTTGAACGGTAAACCAAGGCGCGCCGCCGGTGGTTTTTACCGCGAGCGCACTAATTTTGAGATTTGACGGGCTGCTTCCGCCCGCGTCCGCGCGCCAGCCAATCGCGAGCGCGTCGAAAGATTTTGTCAGCATCGCGGTCCCGGTGAACTTGCCTGAATAGGAACCGATCAGCGTGTTCGCCCCCGTACCGGTCGTGCCCGTACCGTTGTAGAGGCTCATCGTCGAGGTGAGCGTCAGACCGTCGGCTGAAAGCGAGAGCTTGTAATCGAGCGTGTAGGTCGAGTCGTTGGTGAGCGTCGTGGAAAACGCGGTGATGCTGCTCGCATTGGTTCCCGCCGGGACCGTGTATCCCACGGACGATGATTGTCCGCCGACCACCACGTCCTGAACGGTGTTGTTGGTCCCGGTCTGCGCCGGACGATTTACCACGCGGGGAGCCGTGCCGGTGAGAGGAATGTTGGAGTTGTATCCCAACCAGCCTTTGGCGCCACCCGTGGCGAAAGTGGTGAGTGCATTGCTCAGGCCGCTGTTCAACAAACCGGCCAGCGGAGCGCTGCCACCGGAATTAAAAAGCCCGACGATGAGATTGTCGCTGGGACTCGTGACCACAAACGTCGGCACAAAGGTCGTAGTCAGTTCGATGTAGGTTCCCGGCAGCAACTGCACGGGAGCCGGCGAAAACAGCGCCTGGGTTTCGATGAAACCCGACGTCGTACCCGCCATGTTGATCGTCAGCACCCCACCTGATTCGGTGGGCGCCGGCGCAGCTTTGTTCGACAACACCTGCCAGCCCGTCGCCGTCGGAGTGACCGCGGGATAGCTGGCAGGGTTGAGCAGATCGCTGCTGAAGGAATCGTTGAAAACCGTGTTCTGGGCAAAGAGCGCCAGGGGCAGGCAGACGGCAAGCAGGGTAATGAAGAAGCGGGACAGTTTCATGGGTGGAAGCAACAAACGGACAGACTGGGGAAATTGGGCGGACAAAGTAAAACCAGACCGCAGGAGGGGCCTGCGCGGGACGCGGGATCAATCAGGGGCGATAGACGATCGAGAGAGGTAGAGGGTAACGAAGAAACAGATTGAAAGCATTGCTACTTTTCCGGGCCGGTTGTCACGCGCAATTCCGCCCGAGCGCGCATTGTTGACCAAAATTGGCTGATTTGAAAGGTGGAACGCGACCTCCGGGCGCGTTGGAAAATTCACGCGCACTGAAAACGCATCCGGAGACCGGGTGACTGGACTTGATGGTTGTCATCGAATCCGCCGGCTCACGACGGCGACGTCGTAACGCGCCAACTCCAGGCGCGAGACTTCACCTCCGTGAAGCACATCGACCATCGCTCCCGGCAGCGAAATGCTTTGTGCAGTCGCAGAAAAATTGATGACGATAAAAACCTCACGTCCCTTCCCCACCCGGCGATTGACGCTGACTGCGGCGGGTACGGAAAAATCACCGGGCCTAACGTTTGCCTCTTTCACCCACGTTTTGACCGCCGACTGCAGCAAGGCTGGGTCCAGCACTGCGCCGAGATAAGTGATGGTTCCGCGTCCGACGTGTCGCGTGATCGCCGCCGGCTGGTTTTCCAACCACGTATTGCCGGATCCATAGCGCAGGACTACTTCCGCATCCGGAGTCAATCGGTCAAAATATTCCGCCCAAACCGTCGCTTTCCCCGAACCCCACGCTCCGTTCACCGGCACGTCTTCGAGCAGTGCATAAAACTGCTCCACCCGTCCGCCGAGAGTCGACGCCAGCGGACCGGGCTGCCGCTCCGTATTGAGCGCATTGAACTCATTTTTCATTCCCGATCGTGGTCCAAGTACGAGGTGTCCGCCCTGGCGAACGTAATCCGTCAGACGCTGCGCCAATGCGGATGAGATCACATTGAGACTCGGTGCCACCACCAGTTTATAGCCGGTGAGATCAACTGTCGGAACGACGATATCGATGGTCTGCGTCAGGTCGTGCAACGCCTTGTAATACCCCTCCAACAATTCCATCTGGTCATACCGC
>JBEHXD010000525.1:0-4313 GCA_048498875.1 Verrucomicrobiota bacterium | reverse complement strand
GCGATCTCGCTTTGCGGGAAATCCACCTTGATTTGCTTCAGCAGGGCGATGCCTTTTTCGGCATTTTCGAATACTTCGAGATAAAGCTGGGCCTTCATCAGCGCGATTTTGGCCACTTCATCGGTCTTTTCCGCGGCATGTTTGGCCAGGATCGAGTCGATCGCCGCGATTTCGCCGGTGAGATCCGACTCGGTATTCTGGCCAGCCTTGAGCTTGGTGACGATTTTCTCGAACACGACCTTGAACTCGGCCGACGCGGAACCCGGGGCATCGGCCACGGGCGGAACAGGAGCATTATCCGCCGCGATTGAGCGGAGGGACGATGTCAGACCCAGAATTGCGATGAAAGCGGTGAAAGAAAGGCGTTTGATGGTACCCATGGGATTGAAGGAACTACTAACGACGAGTCCACGAGCCGCGAGACAAACCGCCGAATTTTCGCGGTGGATGTGGTTGAGTCGGGTTCGAACCGGCGGGTCGGGACTGCGGAGTGGGGCTGTGGGCGGGAGCCTGGGCGGGACGGGATGACTGGTTTGGGTTGGCCGCCGGACGAGGAGAATGACCCTGATGCTGGGCACCATGATGCTGGCGCTGACCGCCGTGTGCCTGCCGTTGAGGAGCAAAGCGCTGGCCCGGGTGGTTTTGTCCCGGTGCACCGTGTCCCTGATGACCGGAGGGCGGCCGGGGCGGCGGTGCATTGTAATTGAAGCCTTCCAGTTTTAGTTGCGGGACCTTTTGGCCGATGAAGCGTTCGATGGCCCGGATATCGTCGGCCTGATCCGGAGTCGTGAGCGTGAAAGCGTCACCGACCGCCAGGGCGCGTCCGGTGCGCCCGATGCGATGCACATAGTCCTCGGGATTGGCCGGAATGTCGTAGTTGATTACGTGCGAAACGCCGGCGACGTCGATGCCACGCGCGGCGATGTCGGTGGCCACCATCACCTCATATTTGCCCGACTTGAAGCCTTCGAGAGCTTCGACGCGCTGGGATTGGGAACGGTTGGCGTGCAGCACCGCCACAGAATGATTGGCCGCCTTGAGCTTGCGCGCGATTTTGTCGGCGCCGTGTTTGGTACGGGAGAACACGAGGCAGCTTTGGAAGTCGGTTTTTTCCAGCAGAGCGACGAGCAATTCGAATTTCAGCGCGGGGCCGACAGGATAAAACGCGTGAGTGACGGATTTATTGACCGTGCGCGAAACGCCGATCTCGACGCGCGCGGGATTGCGAAGCGCAAAGGCGGCGATCGCACCGATTTCCGGCGGGATGGTGGCGGAGAAGAACAACGTCTGGCGTTCCTTCGGACAGCGTCCGATGATTTTTTTAACGTCCTTCACGAAGCCCATGTCCAGCATGCGGTCCACTTCGTCCAGAATCAGAATCTGCAGGCCTTCCAGGCGCAGCGTACCTTCATTCAGGAAATCCATGAGACGGCCGGGAGTGGCGATCACGATATCGGTTCCCGCCTGGAGTTCGCTGCGTTGCCGGCCATAGCCGACGCCACCGTGGATGACGGTGGCACGAATGTCCGTGAAGCGGCCGAAATCGCGAAACGCTGTTTCGACCTGTGCTGCGAGTTCACGTGTGGGCTCGAGCACGAGCACGCGCGGTCCCCGCGGTTGGTGTGCGCCTAGCCGAGCGAGAACGGGCAGGGCAAACGCCGCGGTTTTTCCCGTGCCGGTCTGGGCGGACCCGATCAAGTCGCCGCCGCCCAGGACAACGGGAATGGCGCGCAACTGGATGGGCGTCGGATCGACGTAGCCCATGGCTTTCACCCCGTTGACGAGGGCCGGTGGCAGCCCGAGCTTTGAAAATGGCATAGCGGGTCATTACCCCGGATTTCGGGAGCCAACGCGAGGTTAATTCGCGCCGTCTCAAAACCGCCGCAAACAGGCGCCAGTTACGGCTCCAGCAGTTCCGGCAGAAAGGGCAGGACAACCAAGGGGAGACGTGCGATCGACGGGAAGTTGAGGCCGAGTCTTTCGGTCTGGGTGGGTTCGGCGGCGAAACGAATGGCTACGAACAGGGTCAAAACAAGCGTCAGGGCGAGTGCCCCTGCGGCGATTCTGGTTTTGAGGGAGCGGGAGGACATGGCGTGGGGAGGACGGTTTACATGAAGCGTATACGGGAGCGGGTGTCGAGAGCTCATCTGTGGCGTGGAATGATCGGCAGGAATTCTAATCCTGCCCGACTCGCACCGGCAGCACGACAAACGGCAGGTTCGCGCGGAAAAAACGCTGTTGGAGCGCGAACGCCGTGTGGTTGTGCAGCCAGCGGGTGAGCCGGGTTTCCCGGGAGAAAAGAAGTTGTCCGGCAAAAAACACGTGGTTGGGAAATTCATCCGCGGCTTTCGCGGCAAGTTGCATCAGTTCCCCGGTCACATCGTGACCGATTGCGGTAAACGTGGCAGTGCCATAGCCGTGGTTTCTGGCCCAGGTGGCGTAGCGATCCGCCTCGGACGCCGTATGGGTTTTCAATGCCTCGATTTCAGCGAGACCTTTGAAATTGCCGGCGTCCACCGCGCCGACCACCAGAAAGACGAAATTACGGAAACTGTTGCCGAAAATCCGGGGCACGTGCAGAGCCGTATGAAGGCCGAGACCGTTGTAGCCGTTGACCAGCATCACCGCCGTGCGCTGGGTCCGGTCCGTCGGAACGGAAAGGACGGCGGATACGTCTGGTTTTGTCGCTGCCTTGACCACAATCTTGTCCAGGCGGCGCAGGTGCAACGTGACGCCCCGATAATGCCGTCTGATGGCGAAGGCGGCGATCACGAGCAGACCCGTAACGAGCAGGGTGGCCCAGCCGCCTTCGAAAAATTTCACCACGGTGAGGGAAACGAGGATAAACGAGGTGAGGGCGAGTCCAAAACCATTGATCGCCAGCTTGCGCAGCCAGCGTGGATCGGCATGACGTTCCTGCCACCAATGCCGGACCATGCCGAGTTGCGAGAGCGAAAAAGTGATGAACACATTGATGGAATAAAGAACGACGAGCAGGGCGACGGACCCGCGCGTCAGTGCCATCATCAACAAGGCGGCGCCGCCCATGAGCAGGATGCCGTTTTGCGTGACGAACCGGTCGCTCAAATTGGCGAAGCGGGTGGGAAACCAGCGGTCGAGCGCCATGTTCGCCAGCACCCGCGGGCCGTCGAGGAAACCGGCCTGCGCGGCGATCAGCAACAGGGCCGCCTCGGCGGCGAGCGACACGAAGACGAACAGGCCGCCGCCGCTCCACGAAGCCGTCATTTTCTCGAGCAAAACCGCGTTGAGGGTCTTGCCTTCGACCGGCGCGATTTCGAAGAGCAAATAGGCCAGCAGCAAACCTGCGACGGTAATGGCGAGCGAAACGCCCATGTAAACCATCGTCCGCCTTCCGGTTTGGACGCGCGGTTCACGCAGGATGGGAAGCCCGTTGCTGACCGCCTCGATGCCGGTGTAGGTACCGGCGCCCATGCTGTAGGCTTTGAGCAGGAGGGCGAACAACCCAAGCCAGCCGATTTCGTGACTGACGCTTCCCACCTCGTGGACGGTGGCCGCGGCGACCGATCCCAGATTTCCGGCGTGGGTGAAGAGAGCCCACATAATCGCAAAGGCGTGGGTGGTGACGAAAATGAAAAAAATCGGTACCCAGACCGTCACCGATTCCCGCACGCCGCGGAGATTCAGCAGCGTGAGGCCGGTGACGCCGGCGAGTGAAAACGGCAGTTTCCAAGCCAGCCATTCGGGAGGAAACAGGCTGAACAAGGCGTCCGCGCCGCTCGCTACGGAGATGGTGATGGTCAGAACATAATCGATGAGAAGCGCGGAGCCGGACACCACGCCGGCGGCCGGGGAAAGCAACTTGCTCGCGACGAGGTAACCGCCGCCGCCCGTCGGGAAAAGCGAGATGATCTGGGCATAGCTGGCGCAGATTGCCGAGATGGTGATCACGGAGGCGAGGGCGACGAAGATTGCCAGATGGGGATGGGAGCCGAGCGTGCGGAATGTTTCCTCCGGACCATAACAGGAGGACGACAGACCGTCCGCCCCGAGACCGACCCAGGCGAATACCGCGATTAACGAGACCTTGTGAAAAAGATCGCGGTCGGCGAGCGAACGGGCCCGGCCGAAGAAGAGTGAGCGAAGGGACATGGCAGGAAAAGGGTTGATGGTGATGACGCCGTGCTGGTCAGGAGGATCGGAGTAAGTGAGGGTTCAAAGTCACAGCGAGAGACGCTTTCGTGTGGGCGGGGTGCCCTCACCCCGCAGAATGTTGCGATGAAAGCGACAACTCGCGGGGTGAGGGCACCCCGCCCAAAAAGGGAGCAGCGGCG
>JBEHXD010000524.1:0-4330 GCA_048498875.1 Verrucomicrobiota bacterium | reverse complement strand
GTGGCCGTGCCGGCGGTAGCAATACATGTCGATAAACACGTCGCGCTTGAATTGAACGCGAAAATCCATGGCGAGCTGCGCGACCATGCACACGGCCTAGGGGTCATCGCCATTGACGTGAAAGATCGGTGCTTCGATCATCTTCGCGACGTCGGTGCAATAACGCGTCGAGCGTCCGTCGACCGGATCCGTGGTGAAGCCCACCTGGTTATTGATGACGAAATGCAACGTGCCACCCGTGCGATAACCGGGGAGCTGCGAGAATTGCAGCGTTTCCGCCACGACGCCCTGGCCGGCGACGGCGGCATCGCCGTGGATCAGCAAAGGCATGACCTTGCGGCGATCCTTGGCATCGCCGCGAATGCGCTGGCGGGCGCGCGCCTTGCCTTCGACGACGGGGTTGACGATCTCCAGATGCGAGGGATTCGCGGCGAGGCGGACTTCCACCTTTTTTCCTGACATCGTTGTGAGCACCGACTCATAACCGAGGTGGTATTTCACGTCGCCATCGCCGGCGACCGTGTCGGGCACGTAATTTTCCGAAAATTGCTCGAAGAGCTGGTCGAACGATTTACGCATCACGCTGCACAGCACGTTGAGCCGGCCGCGGTGGGCCATGCCCATCACAATTTCCTCAATCCCCGAATCAGGGCAGTGATCGATCACCGCATCGAGTGCGGCGATGATCGTTTCTCCGCCTTCGAGTGAAAACCGTTTTTGTCCGACGTATTTCGTGTGAAGGAATTTTTCGAACAGCTCCGCCTTGTGGAGCCGGCGAAGGATGCGGACTTTCTGCGGCTTGGTGAAATTGGGCTGGAGTTTGGTGGACTCGATGCGCTCCTGCAGCCAGCGACGACAATCCGTGTCCTGGATGTGGGCGTATTCCACGCCGATGTGACCGCAGTAGGTCTTTTCAAGTGCGGCGACGATGTCGCGGAGCTTCATCTGTCCGCCGCCAAGATAAGTGCCGGTGTCGAATGCCGTGTCGAGGTCGGCGTCGCTCAGTTCGAACTGGGAAAGCTGCAACTTCGGCTGCGCTGGCGGTGGCCCGCTCAGCGGATCAAGATGGGCCTGCGTGTGGCCGATGGCCCGGTAGGCGTTGATCAGGTAGTGAACGTGAGCCTGTTTAAGGCTGTCGATGATGGCGGCGCCTCCCGCGGGAGCAGCACCAGCGGTGATTTGTCCGTTGCCCCCACCGAGGCTGAAGCCTTGGAAAAATGCCCGCCAAGTCGGGTCAACGGAGTCGGGATTATCCAACCAGCGCTGATGGTACTCCTCAATGAGCGCCGCATTGGCGCCGTCAGAGACAGAAACGGGATTCATGGAAATAAAATGGGAAAAATGAGCGGGATAATAGCTAGCTTGCGTCGCGAGGAAGCGGGACTAACTACGGGAGGTAAATGGGAGCATCCGGCATTGTCCGACACAAGTTGATTCAAGCTGTGCCGAGTCGGCGCGACGGAGAATCAGGTGCTGCTAAATAACTCATTAACAGAGCTTAATTAATAATTTTCAAAATGCCAGAAGCGAAAATCAAAGAGGCGCTTATCCAGCTGCACGTTGGGATAAAAAATTCTGATGGGCCGGCGGTTTCCGCGGCATTGAACCGGATCGAGGCCCTGCAGGCTGAGCACGGCGGTGAACTGCACCCGCAATTGCAGCATTTTCTCTCCGGCCGGAGCTATGCGAAGGCACTCGCTTATTTGGGCGGAAGCGCGGAATTGACTGCGAAACCAGCATCGCCTCCCGGTGGTTGCGGAGGAGGTCGCCCATGAGTGCGGCGGACAAAATTCCCACGAGCGGCGGCCAAGCGCTCGGACAAAATCCCTTCGCCGCGTTGAGCGGGGCCGGACTGCCCGCTGCGTCCCGGCCGGTGAGTCAACCGGCGGCGAAAAAGGAAGCGCCGGAGAAAAATCGCGGGCGCGTCGATATCAAACGCACCACGGCGGGTCGCGGTGGAAAAACCGTCACGCTGGTCACCGGATTCGTCGGCATTGGATTGCCGGAAAAGGAATCGCTCGCAAAAAAAATGCGCAATGCGTGTGGCTGTGGTGGCACCGTCAAGGACGGCGATATCGAAATTCAAGGCGACCAGCGGGAAACGGTGGCAAGGATTTTAACGGAGGCCGGCTTCCGCCCGGTGTTCGCGGGCGGATAATGGGCGATTCCCTGCTGGAATAAAAATCAGTCGTAACCAGCGTTAATTGGCGCCGAATCGAAAGACGGTGCCGCCTCCGTCTCCGCCGCCCGAAGTGGTACCCCAGAGGGTTCCATCGATGGAAAGGCTCAAGCCTGCGACTGGTGCGCTGCCGTCGGTGTCCGTGGCGCCAAAATTCACCAGGATCGTGAAGTTGGTTCCGTCGGGTTTGAGGGAATACAATGTTCCCTTGTTAAAGGTGCCCCCCTTCGCCGTCGTACTAAATAGCAGTCCGTCATGTTCGACGATAACCGCAATGCTCGGGTCCGCTCCATCGGAGACAGTGCCTGTGAACAGGCGGAGCACGGAGTAGTTTGATCCATTGGGGGCCAGGCGAAAGAGGGTTCCCAAGTTGGCGCCTGAGACAGAGCTCGTGGTGCCGTAGAGCATGCCGTCGCTTGCCTGGAGCAGACGCGCTCCAGGATAACCCCCGTCGGTGCTTCCACCGCTGAAATTCCGCAGGGTGGTGAAGCCACTGCCATCCTTATTCATCGCGAACACCGTACCCAGATTGGCGCTGCCGCCCACGTTGGTGGTGCCGTAAATTCGGCCGTCCGCACCTTCTGTAACTGCGCCAAAAGGAGAGGAACCGTCAGCCCCGCCGGCAAAGTTATGCAATAGCGTAAAATTGCTTCCGTCGGTATTGATGCGATAAATGGCGCCGTAGCCGAGAGTCCCTCCTCCGGTGCAACTGCCGTAGAGCGCGCCATCGCTGCCAAGCGTTACTCCATCCCAGGTATATTGACCGCTGGCCGCACTGTTGAAGGTGTGAAGCACGGTGAAGCCGGAACCGTCCGGGTTGATCCCGTACAGGATGCTGTTGGCTCCGTAGGTCGTGCCGTAGATCGTTCCATTGCTGGCCTGAACGACCTTGCCAATGGGAAGTTCTGAATCGGTCAGGCTGCCAAACTCATGAAGGACCGAAAACGCGCCGCCGTTTTTGTTTATGCGGTAAAGAGTACCTGATTTTTGAGATCCACCAGTATGGTTGGTGCCGTAGAGTACACCGTTCAGTCCTTCCGTGACGGTGGCCCATGGCTGCGCTCCCTCGGGAGAGCCCAATTGACGAAGTATGTTTACCGTCGAACCGCTGCTGCCGACTTTGAAAATCGTGCCCATGCCGCCACCACCGCCAAACGTGTTGGTGCCATACAACGCCCCGTCATTGGCCCGGGCGAGGGGTTGACGTGGCCAGCCTCCATCGGACGCGCCTCCGGTGAATTGTGCCAGCAAAGCGAACCCCGAGCCATCGCAACTGAGTTTGAACACGACACCCTTGTTGGAGGTGCCTCCGCTCAATCCAATTCCATAGAGGAGACCGCCTGCTTCCACCAGTGGCGACTGCACGCTGCGAGTATCGGTGGTAAGAGAGGTGAAGTTATGTAGAACTTGATAGCTGCTGCCGTCCGGATTGAGCCGGAAAATAGTGCCATAAGCATTGGCTCCGCCAGCAGACGTGGTTCCATAGAGCAGGCCATCGCCTCCAAGTGTGAGGCCTGCAAGAGGCGTTGAACCTTCCACGCCTGACACGAAATATTTGATCGGGCTGAAATTACCACCGTCTTTGTTCAATCTAAAGATTGACCCGAGTCCATTGGTGCCGCCGGCCCGCGTCATTCCGTAGAGCATCCCGCCGGGGCCTTCGATCACAGACTGTGGATTCGAACCTTCAGAACTGTAGAATGTGTGCAAAACCACGTAGCCGGAGCCGTTTTTGGCCACTCTGAAAATAATTCCGGCGCCGCTGCCGCCCGAACTGGTCGCACCGTAGAGCATTCCGTCGCTCCCTTCGATTACGGACACTGGGGTCGACCCTAAACCGGGGGTATCAAAGATTCTAAGAGTGCCAAATGCCGTCCCGTCCTTGTTCATGCGGAAAAGAGTGCCTTTGTTGGCGATTTGTCCTCCGGGAGATATCTTGGTTGTGCCATACATCACGCCATCCCTTCCTTCGATGAAGCAGTTGGGCTCCATGCCGTCGGTTGGCATGCTGCCGAACGTCTTCAGGACCTGATACCCGGATCCGTCGAGATTAAGCCGGAAGATGTGGCCTGCTCCGTTGCTGAGGCCGGTGCTGGATGCGCAATAGATGATTCCGTCACTGCCAATTACGAGGTAGCCGAGGTTTCCCGA